>JBEBGG010000255.1:0-3822 GCA_040081555.1 Vicinamibacterales bacterium | reverse complement strand
CAGAAAGACGACGATCGCCAGCTTGTTTCGGATTGAACGGTTGTACCAGCGCCTCAAGGCCGCCCCACTCAAGAAAGCTCAATTCAACTGAGATATTTAACGCAACAACGTTGCTGATGTGTTTGCAGGGCCGCCCCGGTGGCCATCGACTTAAGGACCGGTCAATATTCTTGTGGAACTGTGGGCCGTAAGTTTCGGTTGCGGCCGATTAATCTATGCGGGTCTTAAAATTGTGAGTACGCAGCAATTTGCATCAGCCAGCTCCCAGGGCCTCGTCGTGCTCGTAGCCGACGATGATCCGATATTCCGCCATCTCGCCGTATCGAGATTGGTGCCTTTTGACTGTACGATCCTGGAGGCCGAAGATGGCGCCGAGGCGTGGCGGGTTACCCGCGATCACACGATCGAACTCGCCATCGTCGATTATGAAATGCCCGGTCTCGACGGTATTGAGCTAATCCGGTGCCTAAGGAGCCACCCCCATACTCGCCACATCCCCATTATAATGTGCACGTCCCGGTGTGATCGGTCCGCCATGCAAGCAGCGCTGGAGGCCGGCGCCAGTTCCTTCATAAACAAGCCCGTTAACTGGTCGATGTTTGAAATCCACATCGGTCACCTCTTGAACCTAAGCCGCGCCGAGACCGAAACCAGCAATGCCATCGAGCGGCTAGAAATGATCCTACAAGTAAGAGATGCTCAAGTCGCCAAGCTGCTCGCCGACTTACAAAGGGCTGTGCAGGACGAGGAGCCGGCTGTCACAAACGGCATGGTAGCGACCCTGCAGGCTACAATCACCAGGTTCGCCGCGGACTACGAAGGGCGGCAGGCCAAAATAAGCGAGCTCGGACAGGCTGCCGGGGCACAGCATGCAATGACGTTTCGCTCGGCGCGGCCGGCCTGACGGACACACCGATGGTGCTTGCCGCGCTCGGTACCATCCGCGCCGAGACCGAAGGCTTCGTGCCAATCACCGAGCGCCCATCCCGGTTTAACACCAGCGATGGCCAGCCGGCGTTCAATGTGTACGAGGGCAAGAAGACGCTTGGCAACACTCAGGCCGGCGACGGCGCGCGCTTCTGTGGCCGCGGATTCGTGCAGTTGACTGGGCGCCACAACTACGCGCGCTATAGCGAGGAGATCGGGGTCGACCTCTTGGCCGAGCCCGAGCTCGCGAATGCTCCAGAGATCGCCGCGGCGATACTCGCACTCTTTCTCCTCGCTTGTGCCAAGCCTATGCGCGCCGCCCTTGCCGCCGGAAACTACCAAAGGGCTCGGAGGCTCGTCAACGGAGGGAGCCACGGCCTTGAGCAGTTCAGGGACGTCTTCATGCGAGCGAGCCGCACGGCCCCGGCCGCTCTCGGGGTCGCGCGACATGCCGGACGGGCAACAAGAGGCGCCTCAGCATCTGCTAAGCCTGCATCCACGCGGCGGCCACTCACCGCCCGCAAGGATCCGATTGACCTGCGCGATCGTCCCTACTTGCCGCCTCCGATCAGCCTGCTACCGGAGTTCCCGAGTGCCCAGGACGTGGCCACCAAGCTACCGCGATACTCCAAGGCGAGGCTGATTCTTGATCAGGGCCAGGAGGGTGCCTGCACGGGCTTCGGCCTCGCGTGCGTGGTGAATCATCTTCGATGGCGGCGACTCGGGTATCCGGCCCGCATGGACTCTGTGAGTCCGCGCATGCTCTACAGCCTCGCGCGCCGCTACGACGAATACGCGGGCGAGGATTACGATGGTTCGAGCTGCCGGGGTGCTCTCAAAGGTTGGTTCAGGCACGGCGTGTGCCTGGAGGAGGACTGGCCCTACAACGAGCACGCGGCGCCGCGGAGCTACGGGTACGCGCAGCGGGCCACCGAGAACACGCTTGGCGTCTACTACCGCGTCGATTTGACGTCGGTCACGGACCTCCAGTCGGCAATCCAACAGGTGGGCGCGGTCTACGTGTCCGCGTATACACACGATGGCTGGGATAGGGTTCCCAACAGGAAGACCTCGCCGAAGAGCCATTCCCACTTGCCAGTCGTACCGTTTGACGGACGACCGTCCAAAGACGGTGGGCACGCGTTCGCGCTAGTTGGCTTCAACGCCAACGGGTTCGTTGTCCAGAATTCGTGGGGCCGGGGTTTCGGAGCTGGTGGGTTCGCCGTATTGAGCTATGCCGACTGGTTTGCCAATGGCATGGATGCGTGGGTGTGCGCGCTCGGAGTGCCGAAGGTCGTCGGAGGCGTGGTGGGCCGGACCAGCGGTCGCCGTGGGGGCGCCGCTGGCCTCGATCGGAGCCGTTGGTGGGACGAGGCCAAAGCCTACGAGCACAGCATTGTCAGCGGCAACGACGGCCGCGTGCAGCGCTATCTGACCGAGGATGAGTCCTCGCGGGCGCTAATGCACCAGGTTGCGGTGATGCCGGACCGTTGGTTCCGCGCTAACGCCCCCAAGAGCAAGAAGCGTCTCGTGATCTACGCCCATGGCGGACTGAACGCGGAGGAGGATGCCCTTGCGAGGGCCCGAGCCTTGGGCCCATTCTTCACAGGCAATGACTGCTACCCCTTGTTCTGGGTGTGGAAGAGCGGATTGCTTGAGTCAATCGGCGACATGTACGCTGACCGCAGTCGGAATCAACCCGCCCTCGTCGGAGGCATCGGCGGCTGGCTTGCCGAACAGACCGATGCCTTTGTTGAGAAGACCCTGGGGCGTGGCTTCGCCCGCCCGGTGTGGAGCGAAATGAAGGAGAACGCCGAACTCGCCTGCAACGAGAGGCGAAGCGGCGACCTGCTCAGCGCTGCCCTGGCGAAGGTGGCCGATACCTGGGGAGACGACTTCGAGCTTCATCTAGTTGGCCATTCTGCTGGTTCGATCCTTCTCGGCCACTTGCTGACACCGTTGGAAGCGCGTGGCCTGACCTCTCGCATCGCATCAATTGAGCTGTACGCCCCTGCCTGCACAGTGCACTTTGCGAACCGCCACTATGCATCCAGGTCCGACCTCATGAAGCGCCTTCACCTTGCCGTGTTGTCCGATGCCAATGAGCGAGACGACAACGTCGTAGGCGTCTACCGAAAGTCCCTGCTGTACTTGGTGTCGAATGCGCTCGAGGCAGATCCGCGCACGCCGATCCTTGGGCTTGCGAAGGTGGGTGACACTCAATTCAACGAGTGGGACGGGTCCTCGGCTACGACCATAGCCCTTAAGGCGTGGCGCGACGCGGCGCTGGCGTCGAAGCTGTCGGCCCGAACCCGCGAGGTGTCACACGAGAAGATCGTGCTCGGAGTGGAGTCTACCCCGGCGGGCGTGCCCAAGGCGGTGACGGCTAAGCCCAGTCACGGCGGTTTCGACAACGACACAGAGATGGTGACTGCGACGCTTGAGCGCATCACAGGCGCCGGCCTCAAGCTCAAGGTCGAGGACTTGCGCGGGTTCTGAGGCGCTTGACTGCCTCAACCGGCAGGACCGTCCGGTCTTGGGGCGAGCGATCGCCTGGGCCACTGTCTTCATCCCGGGCGCAGGCGAGGCGACCGCCGTCGAAGGTGGAACGAACCAGACGGAGCTTCAGATACGCGTCCTGCGTCGTTCGTGATGTTCTAAGAAGGGGAGCGAGGGAAATGGCGGACGTGACGAAGAACTGGGCAACCATGATCGGCGCGCTAGAAGCCGTGGTCGGAAGTCTTTGTGGTGCGCCCCCGTCTGAAGGTCAGACATCTCAGCCGTCGGGACTCAACTCGTGGCCCGGGGCGTGGTCCGTGCGGTCCAACCAGCGGTTGCAGCCGACGGCGCGCGATGGCGTCCTGAGCGCGCCGCAGCTGAACCGCGGTCGTTAAT
>JBEBGG010000254.1:0-3829 GCA_040081555.1 Vicinamibacterales bacterium | reverse complement strand
CAACCGGACACCGGAACTCCGCCTCGAGAATCCCGACCTCAACGACAACATCTACGATCTCGTTGAAGCCGCGGACCTGGACGAGGCCCAGGAGAAGCGTCTGGAGCAGGAACTGGGACGCCAGTACCACCTGATCACACGAGACGACCGGCTCGAGACAGTCGCCAAGGACATCGTTCAACACTTCCTGGGGCGCGGGTTTCAGGGCAAGGCCATGGTCGTCTCGATCGATAAGGCCACTGCCCTCCGCATGCACGACAAAGTGAAGCGGCACTGGCAAGCAGAGCGCGCCAGCGTTGAGGCTGAGATTTCTCGGCTCTCAACCTATGGCACCCCGCCAGACGCGGACCGGGTGCGCGCCCTGCGGGAGCGCCTCGCGATCCTCGCCACCACGGACATGGCCCTCATCGTCTCGGCCGGGCAGAACGAGGTCGAGCAGATGAAGGCCCTTGGGCTCGACATCATCCCGCACCGCCAGCGGATGAACTCCGAAGACCTCGACGAGCGCTTCAAGGACCCCGCGGACCCGCTCCGGCTGGTGTTCTTGTGCGCCATGTGGCTGACCGGCTTCGATGCTCCAAGCGTGTCGACCATCTACCTCGACAAGCCCATGCGGAACCACACGCTCATGCAGACCATCGCGCGAGCAAACCGAGTGTTTCCCGGCAAGCACAGTGGCCTGATCGTCGACTACGCCAACGTGTTCTCGTCCCTGGAGAAGGCCCTGGCCATCTACGCCAAGGGCCAGGGCGGCTCGGCCCCAGTCCGGGATAAGCGGCAGCTTGTCGAAGAACTACGTGTAGCCCTGGATGAGGCCGGTGCGTTCTGTCGGACCCAGACGGTGGATCTGGCCGCCATCGAACCCACGACAGGCTTGCAGCGCCTCGGCCACATTGCCGACGCCGTCAATCGGCTAATCTCCCCTGACCCGATCCGCAAGGAGTTCCTGACCCATGCCAAATGGGCCAACACTTTGTACCAGGCTGTGAAGCCGGACGTCGCCGCAGCGCAGTTCTCCTCACGCGTGGGCATCATCACCGTCATCGCCGACGCCGTCCGGGAGCGGACTGGAGAGGGCCCCTCGGACATTTCGCCAGTCATGGCCGAGATCAACGAACTGCTCGACCGTTCCATTGCGGCCGACGGCTTCACCATTGCCAGTGATGGGACGGGCCACAAGGCCATCGACCTCTCGTCCATCGACTTCGAGGCCCTCTCGAAGCGGTTCGCCTCCACTCCCCGCAAGAACGTCGAACTCGAGCAGTTGCGGGCAGCCGTGAGGAAGCAGCTCGAAGGACTCCTTCGGGTGAATCCCACGCGGGCTGACTTCCTTGCGAAGTTTGAGGCCCTCATCGAGTCCTACAACGCCGGCAGCCGGAACATCGACGATCTCTTTAGGGAACTGCTGGCCCTGGGCCAGTCCCTCTCTGACGAGCAGCAGCGGCATGTCCGCGAGCACCTGACAGAGGAAGAGTTGACCGTGTTCGACCTGCTGACACGCCCTGGGCCTGACTTGGCTCCGGCCGAGCGGGATGAGGTCAAGAAGGTTGCCCGACATCTGCTTTCGCGCGTGCAGGAGGCGCTGGTGCTGAACTGGCGGCAGAAGGCACAGGCGCGGGCCAAGATGAAGGAGACCATTGAGGAGGCACTGGACGAGGGCCTCCCGCGGGCGTACACGCCGGAGCTGTACCGGAGTAAGTGCTCAGCGGTGTTCGAACACGTCTTTCAGCGGTTCGGCGACGGTGCGTCTGCCTGACCATGTTCCTTTCAGCAGACTTCGCCGCAGGGCTGCATCGTCTTCTCCCTGGCGACACATGGCAAGGCGGAACAGCGGCCTTACCCGGCTGGCCGCTGAAGAACTCGCGCTCGTCGAGCCGCCGCAGGCTCCAGCAGCCATGAGACCACTATGACCGCACGACAGATCACGATCTTCGTGAGCTCCGTCTCTGAAGGGCTTGAGAGTACTCGCGACCAGATCATTCATGATCTCAGCAAAGCGGGCTACGACGTCACGGCCATGGAACGGTTCGGAGCACAACCTGGCGCGCCGCTTGACGTATGCCTGAACGAACTCCGGAAATCTGACGGAGTCGTCCTACTAATTGGGCCTCGCTATGGCTCCGTCCTGCCTCAGGGCATCTCGTACACGCACGCGGAGTTTAGAGAGGCACGAGGGGCTGGAATTCCCGTCTTTGCGATCCGCATTTCAGATGACGCAGGGCTTGATGCCACCGAACGGGCGCGAATCGAAGCGTTCGCCACAGAGACTGGAAGTACAACGACTTATGACTCGCTCGCATCTGCCGAGACCTTGGAACGAATCTCGCCATGGGTGCTCGCCGCCCTTTCAACTGCGCGAGACCGTGGGGACATCGGTCGTAGGTTCTCGGTATTCCAGAGATACGACCAGTTCTTCGCATCCCAGCTAGTTGAAACCAGTCCCCTCATCAATCACGAGGGTCCATTTGTAGGCCGTGAGTCTCAGTTCGCACAAATAAGCGCGTTCGTTGAAAGCGGCACACCAGTACTTCTGCTAAAAGCAGCGGGGGGCAGCGGCAAGAGTCGCCTCCTTCTTGAAGTTGCCAAGTCCGCAGCCCAGCGCCCCGACACACCGCAGCTGTTCTTCACCAACCCGGCGGCAACATGGTCAGTAGACGACATCAGCCTCCTTCCCAGGACGTCTCCGGCAATCGTCGTCTTCGATGACGGCCATCGACGCCCGGATCTGGATGGCATTATCGCTGCCTGTCGTCAGCACAACGACGCGATCAGATACGTCGTGTCATGTCGGCCGAGCGCCGTGTCGATCGTCACGCCACTGCTATCGGCCCTCTTGGGCGTTGAGGGTCTCCCGGAGATCGATCTTCCACTTCTCTCACAGCAGGACGCAGAAGCTCTCGCGAGGCACTACTTGGGTGACACCTTCCAAGCTTTCGCTAAGCGTCTAGTTGCGGTCGCCGACCGCAACCCCCTCGTCATAAGAGTCGGCGGACGGTGCATTTCGGAGCATCGCGTCCTGCCAGAGGCCCTTGAGCGGACACCGGAGGCATTTCGGCGCGTCGTCCTCGACAGGCTGCTCCATGATCCCGCGTTGACAGCATCACACGCAGCGGCGCACAGGCGCATCCTGGAGGTGCTATCCGCGATTGGGCCGACAGTGACTGAGAACGACGAGTTCGTCAAGCAACTCGCGGGGACTACCAAGCTAAACGATGACGACGTGCGTCGGCTCCTGGCTACTCTCGAACGCGCGCAGTTTCTGGTCCGTCGTGGCAGGCTCGTTCGCGTCAGCCCCGATGTGCTGGCCGATCATCTCCTCTATATGGCAGCGGTCGACGATAGCGGCCAGCCAACCGGTTTTGTCGATCGCATGGTCGCGCAGTTCAGGCCCCAATTGGAGAACATTCTCGCGAACGCAGCGGAACTCGATTGGCGCTCCGAGACTGCAGATGGGCCCACCTCTGTTCTTCGAACCGTCTGGCGAGACCTCATGGAGCTGCTGCCCACCTTATCCAACAGAGGGCGCGCAGAGCTTGTCGGACAGTTAAAGCGTGCTGCCATTTTTGCGCCTGCGGAAGTCGTCCGACTCTCTCAATGGCTTGTTGAGCACCCTGAAGCTCCCACGGACGAACTGCTTGGCAAATGGGGACTTGACGATTCGCCCGAACGATTGACCGATGCCATCACAGAGGTATTGGGCCTGATTGCCACGCATCCGGACTTCACAAAGCGGTGTGCAGCGATGCTTTGGTCGCTTGCGGACCGCGAAGAAGGCCCAGACGATCGGAATCCAAGCCATCCGCGCCGTCAACTGGCAGATCTCCTGAAG
>JBEBGG010000253.1:0-3850 GCA_040081555.1 Vicinamibacterales bacterium | reverse complement strand
GGTTGGAATCCCTTCTCGGCAAACGCGTGGCTCTCATGTCGGACGTGCGGATCGGCGGGCGTGCAGACATGCAGGAGATCGCCGAGCACATCTTGCGGATCTCCGGCGAGGACGCGGTCAGCGTGGCGCGTAAGCATCGGCTGGACTACACGGTGCGGCTGCAAACTCGGTTCGTCATGCTGACCAACGAGGTGCCGGCGCTCTTCGATCAGTCAGGCGCACTCGCCGGTCGATTCATCCTGCTGCAGATGACGCGCTCGTTCTTCGGCCAGGAGGATCAAGGCCTGACCGACCGCCTGCTCGGTGAGCTGCCGGGAATCTTGTTATGGGCGCTCGACGGCCTGGCGCGCCTGCGTGACCGCGGCCATTTACTGCAGCCGGCATCCGGTCAGCCGCTCGTGAGGCAGCTCGACACACTCGCGAGCCCGATCAAAGCGTTCATTGCGGATCGGTGCATCGTGAGCCCAGAGGCAGACGTTGAGTGTGCGGAGTTGTTCAACGTTTGGCAGGCTTGGACGAGGGAACAGGGGCGAGAGCACGCCGGTTCCCTGCAGATGTTCGGTCGCAACCTGTCGACGGCCTGCCCTGAGATCAAGGTTGGGCAGCGCCGGGCGCCCGACGGCACGCGCCCGCGCTTCTATCAGGGCATCCGCGTTCGCGAGGAATGGGAGGTGACGGACTAGGCACCGGAGGGAGCTGTCACGCTCTGTCACGCGTGATTGGCCATTGTGAATGTCGGCGGCGTCGGGTTGCTATTCAACTGCGGAGGCGAGGAGACGCCTTGGATAGCTGAACTGACTGGACGCGTTCGGCGTAGACTGTCGGCTCACGGAGGAACGGGCAGCCATGGCCACGCACCGCGGAGCTTTAGCAATGATTGCGTTACTCCTTACAGCCGGCGGGTTGTCGGTGCAAGCTGCACAAAGTGTTCGTCCGCGGTCAACTGACGCACCCATGATGGTGTACGGAGCGGGCCGGTTGTCTTGCGGGGCTTGGAGCGCGTCGAGAAAGCAGCCGGAAGGCTCGGATATTCGTCGTCACCAATTCGAGTCGTGGGTCGCAGGGTTCGTGACAGCCTACAACTGGAGAGGGCAGGAGCCTGGTGCCAATGGAGTACGGGACGTGCTCGCCTCCACCGACATGGACGGCGCCTTTGGGTTCATCGATAAGTACTGCGCCGACGACCCGCTAAAGACCATGCTTTCGGCAGTGATCGCGTTAGTAGCCCAGTTGGATGGCGAGAAACGTGTCGGTCGTTAGGCGGAGTTCATCGCTCACGGGCGCGTGGTTTCTCTGCTTGCTCTTCCTCGCTGCAGCAGTGAGCATGGCGCAGTCGTGGACACCGGTTGGCACGTGGTCTGGTTCCGGTCAGACAGCCAAGGAAACCGAGTCGTTCACCACCACGAAGCGTGAGTGGCGTGTGCGCTGGACAGCCACGACGAACAGCGAGCGTGCGATCCTCCGCGACCTGCACGCAACCGTCCATTCAGCGGAGGATGGTAGGCAAGTCTCAGAGTTCATTGCCGGCCGCACCGAGACGGCGGGCGAGTCCTATGTCAGGGGGCCGGCGGGTCGCTACTACTTGAAGATCGCGAGCGTAAACGTGACGTGGACCGTCACGGCCGAGGAAGTGCGATGAACCCGTCGGTCAGCCACCGGGGAGATGCGGGCCACAAGGGACGGTTAAGCATCGACTGAGGGGTAAACTAGCCTCCACCCCCAACGATGCACATTGCTTACGTCGACGAGTCAGGGGACCGCGGTGCCACCGGGTCTCGAACCTACACCCTCGGTTGCGTGCTGGTTCGCGCGTCTCAGTGGCCAGCGGCCTTCGACGGCGTCATCGGATTCCGTAGGTACCTGCACACGCAGCTAGGCATACCAGTCAGGGCCGAGTTGAAGGCCAACTACCTACTCAAGAATCGGGGGCCTCTCCGCGCTCTGGCTATCGGCGAGAGGGGGCGGGGCTTCACGTATCGCGGCCTGCTGCGACTGCAGGAAACACTCGAACTGAAGGCCTTCGCGATCGTGATCGACAAGCAGCGGCTGAGGGGCGGTGATCCGCTCCAGTACGCTTGGACCTACCTCATTCAGCGGCTCGAACGACACAGCGCGGATGGCGAGGTGTTGATCGTCCACGACGAAGGCGAGGCGGACACGATCCGTAAGATCGCCCGGAAGGCCCGGCGGGCGGGGACTGCCGGCAGCCAGTTCGGCGGTTCATTGCGGCGGCCATTCACAAAGCTGTTGGATGACCCAGTGCCGAAGGCCAGCCACGAGTCTTACTTCCTGCAGCTCGCAGACTTGGTGGCCTTCGCAGGATTCCGCAAGTGCTTCCCGCCTGCGCAGCCGTCAGCCGTCTGTGACGGGAGTACCTGGGACCAGCTCGGTGCAGCGCGTTATGCGCAGGTGAACATTCGAGGGGGCGGGCCAGCCCTTGGGATCGTGCTCTGGCCCAGGTGAAAAAAAGAAAAGGCTCCCTTGCGGGAGCCCCAGGGGACGGCCTACACCGAACTTAGGTCCGGGTCAGTCGTCGAATTGAAGTGTAGGCCGGCCTGTTCCGCGATATCAAGCCGAAAGTATGCAAAA
Source organism: Vicinamibacterales bacterium (assembly GCA_040081555.1). Taxonomy (GTDB): domain Bacteria; phylum Acidobacteriota; class Vicinamibacteria; order Vicinamibacterales; family CAVVIG01; genus CADEEX01. The sequence continues at coordinate 1,261 of JBEBGG010000253.1, read as the reverse complement.
AGGCACACTTTCTGGCGATGGCTCGCACCAGCCGCACACGTGGAACGATCGATTAAGTCCTTAAATTAGAACGACTTGCAAGACAATTGAGGATTTCTGGACCGTGGTACGCTGGAGGGCGCCTCTTGCTCTGGCCGCTCTGCCGTCGCGCGCCCTCCAGCGTACCACGGTCTGTCAAGGGCTGGAAGAACGCTGCGAGTTGTGGTCCGCGCGAGCGGGCCTAGACCACCCGGCGCGCTTCGGGCGCCAGCGACCATCCGTTCGATTTCCGCAGGCGACAGTTCCAGGGCCTTCAACCACGCGCGGAAGTCCGCTTCGGTCATCTCCCGCGTGGTCATGATGTGACCAGGAGCGCGCGGCTCGTCCGGAAACGTGACCACCACGAAGCGCTCGTTCTCGCAGGAACCGCGGACACCGAACCTGATCCCATGAGGAAACATCGGTGATTGCCCCCTTGTGTGAGGCGTGACCGCTTGGAGGCCTACTTTCTGGCCGAGATCAGAAGGCTAGTCAGATCGGTCGCGCGGATCTGTGTCTCGTACGGCGAGCTGAGGTCGTAGGCAGTTGGCGTAACCCCCCCCGCGCTCACTTCGCGGAGCAGGGTCGCCACCTCGCCGAGTTGTCGAAGATCGACGCCCGGGTTCGTCAGGGCGATCTTCTTAATATTCAATGATTTAGCCTTCATAATTCCCCTATCGGGAAAGCGGGGTGAAAAAGTCGTGCGAGTGGACCACCGACGAGACGCCCAGGCGGGCCATGAAATCCTTCACCAGACGGTAGTATGGCCTAATCCTGTCGCGGAGGTCCGGATCTTGCGCGAAATCGTCGACCTTGAGGTTGACGTCGCGTCTCAAGACTTCCATCGAAATACCCCGACCGTGAGAGTTCCATCTAGCCGTATCTTGGAGGATTCTGGCGCACTGTTCAGCCCGCTTGACACGCATGGCTGGGGTGACTCGCCGGCCCTTTGTCTCCGTTCGCGTCCAGTTCTTGAACTTATACTTCACCAACCATTCCTTCAAGAGCGCGATTGAGTGGTCGCGCGCTTGTTCGTATCTGTACAGCTCAGCCGGATTGAAGTTCGCGACCAGGTAGGTGATCTCGGCCGAGGTCAGTTTGCCCTTTTGCGCCTTCTGGATGAGGCGGTCGTACTGGAGCAGGTAACCCAACGCTGGAACCATGCCCCCGCCGGGACGCTGGACCTGAGGATCAATCGGCCCGAGCCCAGAGTAATAGTCCATCCCGATCGCATCACCTGACA
>JBEBGG010000252.1:0-3864 GCA_040081555.1 Vicinamibacterales bacterium | reverse complement strand
AACGGACCTGGTGGGCCTTGGTGGTCACACGGTGCGGTTCAACGAGACGGAGGGGCGCCCGACCTCGACGGATCCCTGCCCGGTGCCGGTCGACGCCTTTGCTGCCATCCTCGACGATCAGCCGCCGACCGTGGCCTTCACCGCCCCGGAGGCGTCACTCACGCCAGCGCCGGGTGAACGCATCAACGTCTCGGTGCGCGCGACCGACGATGTGGGCGTCAACGAACTCAGCTACTCGGCGCGCGGCCTGGTCGTCCTCGATGCCGCGACGCGCCTCATCGCTCCGGCGTCGACCGACCGCACGGAAACCTTCGGCTTCAACGTGCCGCTCGATGCCGTGCCGGGCTCGATCCTGACGCTGCAGGCGTCGACCAAGGACACCGCCAACCACACCACCGCGGCGCCGGCGCTCGAACTGCGCATCCGAGACACCGTCGGGCCGACGGTGGAAATCACCGGCGTCTCCTCAGGCCAGCGCGTCCTCCCCGGCGCGCGCGTCACCGCGGTCGTCTCGGCGCTCGACACGAGCGGCATCGCACAGATCGGATTCGCGGTCAGCGGCATTACGGTGTCGTCGGAAACCCGCGCGGTCACGCCGGTGCGCAGCCCTGTGGCCACGTCGTTCGAGTTCGTCGTCCCGGCCGGCGCGACCTCGACTGACCGCGTCTTCCTCGACGCCTTCGCGATCGACGGCGCCGGCAACCGGCAGGATGCGGCACGCCTCATCGTGCCGGTCGCGGATCAGCAGCCGCCGACGGTCACGCTGCACACCTCGAACTTCCTGACGACGATGGCGCCGGGCAGTGTGGTGCAGATGGTGGTGGACGGCAGTGACGACCTGGCGCTGTCGAGCATCCAGCTCACCGGCACCGGCGCGTTTAGCTTCACCGAGACGCAATCGCTGTCGACGCCGTCGGCCAACGCCTCCCGCACGTTCGTCGTGAATGTGCCGATCACGGTTACCGAAGGCGCGACCGAAACGTTCACGGCCCGCGCCACCGACGCCTCCGGTAACCTGAGTGCGCCGGTGTCGCTGACGCTCACGGCGCACGTGGCCGCGACCGTCACCCTGCCGCCCTCGCTGCTGATGCTGGCTGGCGACCAGACGGCCATGACGGTCACGCTCGGCGCGCCGGCGCCGGCAGGCGGCGTGCGCGTGGATCTCGGGTCGCATTCGCCGGACACGGTGGCAGTGACGCCGTCGGTCACCTTCAACGAGGGTGAGGTCGCCAAGCCCGTCACCGTGACAGCGATATCCGGCGGCAGTACGCAGATCGACGCGCTGATTGACGGCAACCTCCGCGCGACGACCACCGTCACCGTGATCGGTGGCGTGGTCCGCGGCGAGGTGGTGACGTCAGGCCCAGGCGGATTCACACCAGTGGCCGGTGCGCAGGTCACGGTCTTCCACGGCGGCACGCCAATCACTGCCGTCACCGACGCGGCCGGCAAGTTCCAGGTGGTCGGTGTGCAGGTCGAGGCCTACTACGGCCGCGGCTTCTCGGTCGGCGCGTCCGACGGCACCAACCTCGGATTCATCGACGACGCCCTCGACGTGGTGGGCGGCTCGGCCAACGTCACCGTGATTCTTCTGCCGGTCGGCGGCATCGTCGGCACCGTGCTGAATGCCGATGCGGCGACACCCGTGGCCGCTGGCGCGAAGGTCGATCTCTTTGAAGCGGCGTCACCGTCGGTCGTGATGGCCACGGTGTTCACCGATGCCAACGGCGGCTATCGCTTCCCGCTGCTCGCGCCTGGCTCCTACATCGTCGAAGCCTCGGATGCCTCGGGCAACCGTGGCCGCGCCAGTGCGCAGGTGACCAGCGGCGTCGAAGCCGTGGTGCCGGTCGTGTATCTGGGCCGCGGCACCGTCACGGTGCAGGTGGTGGACGGTGTCGGCAACAGCGTGGTGGGCGCTGCGGTGGAACTGCGCGCCAGCAGCCTGTTCGGATCGGCGGCGCTGCGCACGGCGACGACCAACGTCAGCGGTCAGGCGACGTTTGCCGACGTCTTCATCGGCAATGTGTCGGTGACGGCGAAAGATGCGTTCTCGACGCAGGGCGGCTCGACGAGCGGCCAGATCACGGCCAACGGTCAGGCGTTGAACCTGACGGTGCAGTTCGCGCCGTTTGCGAACCTCACGGGCACACTGTTCCGTCGTGACGGCGTGACCAAGGTGCCGGGCGCGACTGTCACGTTCAAGTGCAACTTTGGCTGCACCTCCACGACGACAACGGATGCCAACGGCGTCTATCGATTCGAGTTCCTGCCGCTGCAGGCATTCACGCTCAGTGCGCTCGACGCGGGCACGCGGGGCCGTGCGGTCGGCACCGGCACGTTGAGCAACAGCGGCCAAACGTATACGCAGAACCTGACGCTGCTGCCGCAGGGCACCTTGTTTGTGAAGGTGACCGATTCGGACGGCAACCCGGTCAACGGCGCGAGCGTGTCAGCGACCAGCACTACCCAGAACCTGATCGACAGCCTGCAGGGCACGACGGCGACCGTCAACACCGAGGCCGGTCGCGTGCTACTCGACAAGCTGCTGGCCGGGAACTTCACGATCACGGCGAGCGCGTCGGGTCTCAACGGTGGGGCGTCAGGTGTCCTTGCGGCTGACGAGTTCCGAGACATCACCGTGCAACTCGAGGGGCGCGCCACCATTGCGGGCACGGTCTACGAGCCGGATGGTGCGACGCCAGCGGCCGGCTTCGTGCGCATCGTGAACGCGACCAGCGGCCAGACCACCCAGGTCGCACTGGCCAGCGGCGCCTTCTCGGCGCCGGATCTCAGACTGGCCACCTACTACATCAGCGCGTTTGACAGCGCCAGCCGGAACCGCGCCTTCCTGGAGAACGTCGTCCTGTCGTCAAACGGGCAGGTGGCCAATCGCACGCTGACCTTCGTCGGCCTTGGCACCGTGCAGGGCCGCGTGATTCATCCCACCGGTGGCAGCGTCGGCAATATCGGGGTCGACCTGCGCAGCCTGAATACGGCGTTTGGCGGCTACGCGCATGCGCAGACGGATGCCGCGGGCAACTTCGTATTCGGCGGCATCGCGGTGGGTGATGTCAATCTGACATCCGGCAAGCCCTCCGAAGGGCTGCTGGGCGAATCGTCTGGCACGCTGGCGACCCACAACCAGACGATCACGCTCGACATCCTGCTGCAGCCGAATGCGGTGAACCTGCCGGTGACGCTGACGGACGTCCAGAACTCGAGCTACTCGATCTCGACCAACGGCGGCTTGGTCGGCGGCACCGGCAGCGTGTTCTCGCCAAACTTCCCGCCGGCCGGCGGCGTCAACCAGGGCACCGTGCTGACCCTATCGTCGGGTGCGACGTCGACGATCTTCCCGGCGGTCGCGTTCGGCACGCAGGAAGACGCCGGCCGAGAAATCGCGGTGAAGAAGGACGCGCTCCTCGGTCTGAACGTGACACGCAAGATCTTCGTACCTCAGACCGGTTACTTCGCGCGGTATCTCGAGATTCTGCAGAACCCGACGGCGGGCCCGATCACGGTGGATGTGCGTGTCGACTCGGCAATGTTCAGCGGCCGGGCGACGAACTGCTTCGGTCCGGGCGCATTCATTGCCTGCCTGCGCCAGCATTACATCGCGTCGACGTCGAGCGGTGACACGACGCTGACCTCGGCCGATCGTTGGGTGTCTCTCGGCGGCCACTTCGGGGATCCGGCCTACGACGGCAATGCCGGCACGCCGCTCGGCATCGTCTTCGCCGGCGCCGGTGCGCCGATGCAGGCGTCGATTTTCGCGTTCGACCCGGGCTTCTCGAACTTCAACACCGCCCAGGCGTCGAGCCTCCGCTACGGCTGGAGCAGCGTCACGGTGCCGGCCAACAGCAC
>JBEBGG010000251.1:0-3870 GCA_040081555.1 Vicinamibacterales bacterium | reverse complement strand
GGTCACGCCGTCCTTGACCTTTGAACCGACGGACCTTCGACAAGGTGTCATCAGTGTGGAGCTCCGAGCGCCCTCAGGTGACGCGTCGATTCCAATCGTTGGGCCAGCGGGCGGCCCCGTATCGTTACCCACGGGTGAAGCGCTCGACGTGCCGGCCGGAGCGTTTACCACTGATGTGCCCGTGACCTTTGAGGGCTTGTCGGCAGACGGCCTCGGATTCGTCCTGCCACCGAGTTTGTCATTTGTGGGCGCCGCGTCGATCGGCTTCCCCGATGCGGCACTCGCCACGCCCATCGTCCTGTCCGTTCCACGACCGGCTCAGGTGGACGGCACCGCGCCAATTCTTCTCCTCCGCGTCGCCACCATCGACGGGGCGACACGCCTGTTGTTTGTTGGCACCGGGCGCATCAATGGCACCCGCATTTTCTCGGATCGCACCGTGCCTGGTGTGTCGACGCTGCTCGAAGGCCTGAGTGTCGGCGGTCGCTACCTGTTCGCGCGCGCCACCTTCGACATCGGATTCGCGACAGGCACCATCCTCGGGACCAACGGTCTACCAGCCCCCGGCGCGCTGGTCACCACCACGGACCTTCCCGTCGTCGCGCTCTCTGATGCGGCTGGACATTTTGTTGTGCCGGCTAAAGTTGGCCCATCGAGCATTACCGGCAAGGACCTCCGAACCAAAGACCTGCAGACGATTCATCCGGTCATTCCGTTGACCGGCAGCTCAGTCGCCGCGGACCTGGCGATCTCAGCCCTGACCCTGACCGTCACCTCGCTCACCCCAGTCGATGGGGCGACGTCAGTGCCGTTGTCGAGCGCGATCGTCGCAAGCTTCTCATCGCCAGTCGATCCCGCTTCGCTCTCAGGACCTGGCGGGTCGAACATCCGCGTGACCGCTGCCGATGGATCCGTGGTCAGTGGCGTTGCGACGCTCGCGGCGGGAAACACCCGAGCCACATTCAGGCCAACGACGCTCCTCACCGCCAACACGTCGTATACCGCGACGGTCCTGACGACCGTGAAGGACGCCGCCGGCCGCCCGCTGCCGCTCCCGGCGACGACGCACTTCACGAGCCTTGATACCGCGCCGCCAGCGGCGCCAGCGGCTGGCAGCATCACGGCCACGATTCCGAGCGGCGGGTTGACCACCGTCACGGCGACGCAAGGTACGGCCGGCGCACACGACACCGTGTCCATCATCAATACGACACGGAAGTCGTCGTTTCCCGCGCTCGTCGCCGCCAATGGCAGCTTCAGTGCCACGTTCGCGGTCGGCATTGGCGACAAGTTACAGGTGAGCATCACCGACCCGAGTGGCAATCGGACTGTGGTGTCGCTGCCGGCGTTCACGCGCACGAATCCGGACGGAAGCCTCTCGACAGTGGTGGGTGCGGAAGGTGGACGGATCAATGGTCCCGGGGGCACGGCGGTCGATGTGCCTGCCGATGCGTTGCCCGACGGCACCATCGTCACGATCGAGACGATCACCGAGGCCGAGTTCCCGACCCAGCTCACCGAGGCTCAAAAGGAATTCTTCGGCTTCGCCGGTGGTATTCGTCTCGACTTCGGGGGCATCACGCCTTCGCACTACGTCAACGTCTCGATACCGCCGACGGGGGGGGAAACGCGGGACGACCGCTGGATTGTCGGCCAGGTGATCAGCGTTGACGGACAACAGGTCCTCAACGTCGTCGACACCGCGCGGATCATCGACGGCCGTATCACGACGTCCTCTCCCCCGTGTCCGGGCGTGCAGGCCGCGGCCGCTTACGGGTTCATCAAGTCCACCAAACGCAGCGTCGGAGTGAACTACGGAAGATTTTCGGCCAGCGCCGATCCGTTCCAGGGACTGATGGCTCGGATGTCGCAGCCGATGTTCGGCGGCGCCGGACTTCTGGCCTTGCCATACGTCCTGTTCGCGACGCCGACACCGGTTGACGTCTGCATCCCCATTCTTTCCGGGCGGGTGACGGTTCAGCCAAACAGCCAGCGGATTGTCATCGACGCGGACCAGTTCACGCCCGCCGACCGCCAGATTCTGGTCCGCAATCAGGAGACGGGCCAGCCCTTCTACTTCCCGAGAAACGTCGCCGAATTCCGCTTCGTGGTCCAGGGCACGTCCGACGACGCGTTCCGAGTGAAGACGGTTTCAAACGGCAACGAGAAAGAGGTCGCCTTCGACATCGGCGCCGGTCCTGTACCCGGAACCGTCAACGTGCGTCTGGATGCGTCGGCGCTAAACGTCACCGTCGCCTCGGTCATTGTCGAGAACGTCACGAAAGGCAGTTCGCAGTCGTTCCCACAAGACGGAGCGGCCACCAAGATCGCCGTCGCTGGCGGGTCCGGCGACAGCTTTGAGGTCACGGTCCTCGATGCCTCCGGCAAATCCCGCAGCGTCTCGTTTACCGTCGAATCGCCCACCGGCGCCGGCAACCTCATTGCCCGTGCGCTTCCGGCCACCATCGATCCCGGTACCAACGTGGTGCTGGAGCGGCTCGACGCCAGAGACCCTTCGGTCGTCCGCGAGGCGATTCAGATTCCACCAGACACACTCCAATTCGGCGGCTTCGAGTTTTCGTTCAACGGCGACCCGGCGACGGACGTGTTCCGTCTCACTGTGGCCTACAACGATGGTCGCGCTCCAGACAGCGTGGCCATCCCGAGCGTCGCCATCGTCGTGTCGAATCCGGTGACTGGGCGCGTGATCAAGACGTTCAACGCGTTGGTCGCCCCGCCCAACGAGCCGTTCAACCTGGGCAGCATCAGCGGCGACCTTGCGCCGCCGGTCCTCACCGGCACACCGACGCTCCTCAACTCGTTCGACCCAAGCGGGCTGCTGACCTTCCAGTTCTCGGAGGGCGTCGATCGTGACAGCGCGCTTCAGGGCATCCAGCTGCTTGACGTCTCGAACGCTCCGGTCTCCGGCCAGATCCGGATGACCAACCAGAACAAGACCGTCACATTTGTGCCTGACGCCCCACTCAAGATGGGCGAGCACTACACGCTGAAGTTGGATGGGTTGACCGACGGCTCGGGCAACGCGATGAAGCCGACGTCGTTCAACATCACGACGTTTGCCCCGTCGCCGGTGCGCGAGCCCTTCACTGCGGCCGGCACGTTGAGAATGCTGCGGTCCCTCACGCTGGTCAAGAAGCCTGACGGTCACGGCGGCACCCAGACCCTCGGCTACGGCGTCACGGGCGATATTGCCACTTCAAGACAGGGAGTCATTTTCGATCTCACGAAGCCTGATCTCCCGGTGCTGCTCGGCACGCTGCCCGGCGACGACCTCCAGCGCATCACGGTGGTGCAGGACGTCAAGAACCTGGTGCCGCGAGACGCCGACCCCTGCATCGGAGGGGCGACCTTCTCTGGCGACCTCGCGATTGCGTCCACCGGTACCCCCGTCGGCACGGCCGTGCGCTTCTTCAACGTCACCGATCCCGCCGCGCCGTGCCTGCTCGGCGCGAAGTCATTGACGCTCAATCCGGCGTACGTCCAGGGTGATCAGGGCGTCGTCGTTTCCGATCTCGCCTTTGCGCGGAGCGTCGTGTCGTTGCCAAACGGCCCTCGCATCAACTCGTACTCCGCCATCGAGAACGTCGGGCTCATGCTGGTGGATGTCGGCGGGCATATCCCCACGCTGCTACCCCGCGATCGCCTTCGAGAGACGATGGCCGGTGGGAGCTACACCGATGTGGTCACGGCAGGCGGACGACTGCTGGCGATCGACCGCGGCACGGCGTCGCTCGACATCTTCGATAGCAGCCTCGCGCAACTGTCGAGCACACGGCTCGGTCTCAATGAGGCGATTGCGCTGACCTACGCCGAAGGCGTGCCGTTCGACCTGGACGGCGACGGCCAGAT
>JBEBGG010000250.1:0-3877 GCA_040081555.1 Vicinamibacterales bacterium | reverse complement strand
AAGATTCGCGTCGGCCAGAACGCTCAAGTGATGGTCGATTCCTACCCTGGGGAGACGTTCACCGGTCGCGTGACGAACGTCAGCGACGTGCTCGATCCAGATACACGCACGGCGAAGGTTCGCTGCGAAGTTGCCAACCGCGACGGGCGGCTCAAGCTCCAGATGTTCGCCACGCTCGCACTCCCAATCTCGACCGCCAAGCAAGCGCTGGTCATTCCCGCGCGCGCGGTGCAGGACATTGACGGCGTGCCGACGGTGTTTGTCCGCGTCGATGACGAGCATTTCGAGACCCGCGCGGTCCGCGTCGGTGCGCCGGTTGGAGACTCCATTGAGGTGGCCGAGGGGTTGAAAAGCGGCGAACGCGTCGTGACCGATGGCGCCTTGATGCTCAAGTCGCGACTGAAGCTGCGGGTCGAAGCGGAAGAGGGAGAGACGAAATGATCGAACGCCTGCTTGAATTCAGTATCCGCTACCGGATGCTGGTGATGGTCGGGGGCGTCCTCCTCGCCGCGGCCGGGCTCTATTCGGCGGCGCGATTGCCGATCGACGCCGTTCCAGACATTACGAGCAACCAGGTCCAGATCAACACGCTGGCCCCGGCGTTCGCCCCCGAGGAGATGGAGAAGTACGTGACCTTTCCGATCGAGGTCGCGATGAGCAGCCTTCCTCGCAAGGAAGAGATTCGCTCCATCTCACAGTTCGGGCTTTCTCAGGTGACGGTCACCTTCGAAGAGGACGTCGACGTGTACTGGGCGCGACAGCTCGTGCTCGAGAGGCTCGCGGAAGCGGAGCGCGAACTTCCTGCCGGCGTCGCGCCGGAACTCGGCCCGATTAGCACGGGGTTGGGCGAGATCTACCAGTTTACGGTCGAGCGCCGGCCAAATAGCGCCGGTCGCGATCTGCTGCCGGCCTCCTCACGCCTGCCGGGTACGGTGCAGACCGACGATCTCATGGACCTGCGCACGATTCTCGACTGGGTGATCAAGCCTCAGCTGCGCACCGTCCCTGGCGTGATCGAGGTGAACAGCTTTGGCGGCCGCGAACGCCAATACGAGGTACTCGTCGATCCGCGTCGGCTTGTTGGTTATAAGCTGACGCTCCGACAGGTCATCGAAGCGCTCGGACGCAACAACGTCAATGGGGGCGGCGCGTACCTCGAGCGTGGCGGAGAGCAGCAACTCCTCCGCGGGATTGGACTCATTGGGTCGATCTCCGATGTCGAGAACATCGTCATCGCCACCGAGAACGGCACACCGGTGCGGGTGCGCGATGTCGGGACCGCCGGCGTCGGGTCGCAGGTTCGCCAAGGGGCGGCAACCCGGGACGCCCGCGGCGAGACGGTGCTGGGCATGGCCATCCTGTTGAAAGGCGAGAATAGCGGTGCGGTGACCGCGCGCGTCAAGGATCGCTTGGCCGAAGTCCAGAAGTCTCTCCCTCCAGACGTGGTCATCCAGCCGTTCTACGACCGTACGGGTCTCGTCGATCAGACGGTCTACACGGCGAGCAAGAATCTGCTCGAAGGTGGTCTGCTCGTCATCGTCGTCCTGTTCCTCTTTCTTCTGCAGGTTCGTGCTGGTTTCATCGTGTCGTCGGCGATCCCGCTCTCGATGCTCGCGGCCATCATTGGCATGAACTACTTCAAGGTGTCCGCGAATCTCATGAGCCTTGGTGCGATCGACTTCGGACTGATCGTTGATGGTGCCGTGATCATCATCGAGAACACCGTACGTCGATTGGCGGCGCAGCGGCAGCACCTCGGCCGTGCGATGACGTTGGATGAGCGTCTGCGCCTCACCCGCGATGCCGCCAGCGAGGTGCTCAAGCCGGCGCTCTTCGGCATGGTCATCATCATTGCGGCATACATCCCGATTCTCACGCTCGCGGGAATCGAAGGAAAGATGTTCCGCCCGATGGCCTTGACAGTGATTTTGGCCTTGTTTGGTGCCGTCGTAATCAGCGTGACGTTGATTCCGGCATTGGCGGCGACATTCCTCCGCGATCACGCGCATGAACGAGAGAATCATGTGCTGGAGGCGCTGAGGCGGCGGTACGCACGGTCCCTCGACTATGTCGTAGCCAGGCGCGGCGCAATGACCGCGGCAGCGGCACTTTTCCTCCTGGTGTGCGGCATTCTGTTCACCAGACTGGGAACGGAATTTCTCCCCGAACTCGACGAAGGTGCACTCGCCATCAATCACATGCGGCTCAAGAGCGTGTCACTGACCGAGGCGGTGCGACAGGCGCAAATCATCGAGACCATCGTCCGAAAGCATCCCGAGGTGGACACGACGGTGACGCGCGTCGGTCGGCCAGAGATCGCGACGGACCCCATGGGTCCCGACATGGCGGATACCTACGCGATCCTGAAGCCGCGCTCCGAGTGGGGCCCGGGCGTCACTCGAGAAACCCTCGTGGCCGACATCGCTGAACAGCTCGAGCAGATCCCCGGAGTCGCGAGTTCCATCTCGCAGCCGATTAAATTCCGGATGATGGAGCTGATTGAGGGGGTCGGCGTGCGGTCAGATGTGGCCGTGAAGATTTTTGGCGACGACATGGATGTTCTGCTGCGCGAAGCCAATGAGGTGGCGGCCGTGGTTCGCAAAGTGCCCGGCGCCGCCGATGTGAAGGTGCAGCAGATTGCCGGACTGCCAGTCCTGCAGATCAAGATTGACCGAGTCGCCATTGCGCGGTACGGAATCAACGTCGCCGACGTCCAGGAAGTCATTCAATCAGCGATCGCGGGTACCGAGGCCACCACGGTACTCGAAGGATTCATGCGCTTCGGTTTGGTTGTCCGATTTCCAGCCGAGGTGCGCTCCGACCCAGCGGCCATCGGGAACCTCCTCGTGGCGTCACCGTCCGGCGAAAAGGTGCCGCTTGCGCAGATCGCGCGCATCACTAATGAAGAGGGTCCTGCCGAGATCGCCCGGGAAAATGGCCAACGGCGCATCACAGTCGAGGTGAACATTCGCGGGCGTGATATCGGATCGTTCGTAAACGAAGCTCGAGAGCGTGTGGATGCTGCCGTGAAGCCGCCCGCCGGGTACATGTTGAACTGGAGCGGGATGTACGAGCACCTCGAGAGTGGGCGTCAACGTCTGATGGTGGTCGTGCCTGCGACGTTCGCGCTCATTTTTCTGCTGCTGTTCACGACGTTCAATTCTCTGAAGCAGGCGGCGCTTGTATTCACGGGCATCCCCTTCGCAATCTCCGGCGGAATTCTGGCGCTCGTCCTGCGGGGCATGCCGTTCTCGATGAGTGCCGGCGTCGGTTTCATCGCACTCTTCGGCGTCGCCGTGCTCAACGGAGTTGTCATGGTGACGTTCATCAACCAGCTGCGCGATCAAGGTCGCTCGGTGGGCGAAGCGATGCGCGAGGGGGCGCTCACGCGGTTCCGTCCCGTGCTGATGACGGCGCTGGTGGCGGGGCTCGGGTTTCTGCCAATGGCCCTTTCCCACGGGACGGGCGCGGAGGTGCAGCGGCCGTTGGCGACGGTCGTCATCGGCGGCCTCATCACCTCGACGATTCTGACGCTCTTGTTGCTGCCCATGCTCTATGGCTGGTTCGAACGGGAGCGCGCGGAGGTGGAACTGTGATGTGCGAAGTTAAGGCGATCATTCGGCCGCACCGCCTCGACCAGGTCGTGGAGGCGCTCCAGGCGCTCTCGGGCCTGCCGGGCATCACGGTTTCGCAGGTGCATGCGTACTCCGGCGCTCGCCCCGGCCAGGCTGGTGAAGCAGCGAGCGTCGAGTCCGATTTCATGAAGCTCGAAACCGTCGTGCCCTCGGAGCTGGCGGACGTTGTCGTCGCGGCGATCGCTCGGGCCGCACATACGGGCCGCGACGGTGATGGCATCGTGTTCGTCGTTCCAGTCGGC
>JBEBGG010000249.1:0-3885 GCA_040081555.1 Vicinamibacterales bacterium | reverse complement strand
TACGCCTCGAGCGACGCCGTGACGCGTTTGCGGAGTGTCTCAGATGAGAGCGGAATGCGGCTCGCCACGACCAGCGCGGCGACAATTACGAGACCAACTCCCGCCGCCACCCCCACAATCCATCGTCGTCGTCGACTCATCGGGTGTGAGGCGCGCACGACGAGGCGATCAGCGCTTCAGCCGTTTCGCGGCCAGTGTGACGGCCTTCTGGCCGCGGGTGACGGCTTTCTTCGCTCGAGACACCGCGGTCTTCGCCGCGCGCTTCGCGCGGGCAACCGGCGTAGGCTTCGCGCGGGCTTGCCATGCCGCCTTCTTCGTCCGGCGCAGCACGGCTCCCGCCTCCGTCACCACCGCTGTGGCGCGTTCGCCCGTCGCGGCGGCAACCGCGGCCAGCGTCTTTCGTCCGCTGACCAGCGCCTTGCGGGTCTCCTTCACGGGGTGCGGATGCCGGGCCTGCAACGCGTCCACGTTGCGCGCGACGGTGCCAAGCGTGCGACCGACGGCTTGGGCCGCCCGATCGATGGCCGTGCGGCTCTTGCCCTGGCTCGAACTCTTGCTCGTGCTTTTACTCTTGGCCATGAATCCCTCCGGCGACCAGCACTATTTCGTTTGCTTGAGGAGGAGTCCCGCACCAACGACCGCGAAGGCGGCTCCGGCCCACACGGGCACGTTGACGCGTTTCTTCTCGTTGACCGAGATCTCCAGCGAGCCCAGCTTGGCGTCGTGGGTTTCCCTGGTGTAGCTGAACCCACCATACACAAGGGCGAGCACGCCGATTGACAGCAGCACGATTCCAATCATTCGCATAGTCAACCCTCCCCGGGGAAATCAGTTGGCGAGCAGGATGACGATGATGAGGACGAGCAGCAGGGTCGTCGTAGAGATGACGACCGTATTGCTCCCACCGGCCAACTGCGCGTCAGCCGTGCGCGCCTGTTCGGCGAGCGGCGCCAGCTCGGCGCTACTCAGTGAGGAGACGGCGCCTTCAGCGCTGGTCACGCTGAGTCCGAGACGGTCAGCCAACTCGCGCACCCGTGAGTTGTGCAACACGCTGAGGACGGCGTCGCGATTCTGTTGGTCGGTCAGGGCCTGGTCGGCGATCGCTTGACGCATGGCGGCGGGGTCGACGACGTGCTGTTGCCCGGCCATCGCTGACGAGCTCCACAGGAGCGAGGATACGAGACAGGCCGCCACAATTGTTCGGATACGCATGGACACCTCGGTAGGATCGCTTGGCACTCGGATCAAGCGTGCACAGAGCCTAGCGGGGTCGACGAAATCGCGCTGTTCCCAACAGCACACGAGGCCATGCGGTGGTGCGAGCCTATCGGGGCCATGTGCCGCCCCAACTGGCCGAGAGGGTGGTGCCACCGCCACGCAGGCCGTGGGCCACATCGATTCGAATCGAGCCTCCCGCGCGGGGTGCGTGGACGCGGATGCCAACGCCGGCATCGACATAGAGCGGCGACGCATCGAGACCATCGCGCCGATGCCATGCCTGCGCGGCGTCGCCAAACCCGGCAAGCGAGAGTCCACCTGCGTGCGCTCGCCACACCGGCCGGGCGTACTCCAACGATCCGTGCGCCACGGTGCGGCCAAAGGCGGGGCCTGTCAGGACGTTGTTGTCGAGCAGCGGGTGCGCTCGCAGCAGCCAGGGGCGTCCTTGTCCCGTGCCCGCACCTTGCCAGAGCGCGAGCGGCGCCGCGCGACTGGCGACCCCGATGTCGATCGCTGTGGACCAGGCCGGGCTGGCCGCGTCGACAGTCGACCGCCATGCCGCCATCAGCGCTGCGGTACTGAAGTCATGGCCGCCGGCAAGTGACGCCCACCAACTCGCCGATGCCGCCAGGTCGAGCCGGTCACCCGCCGCGCGCACGTCAACCGCACCGTCCAAGGCGAGGTGGTCGTGTCGGTCCATGATCTGAGTGTCTGGACCGGCGTCTCTGCCGAAGCGATCGAGTGCGGCACCAGCCTGCCACCGGAGCCAACCGGACGCCCAGTCGGACAGGTGCAGTCCGACGTGTCGACGTTGTTCCCGCGGAAGCGCCGCGTCCCCAGGCGCCGCCGACGCGCCGTAGGTTTGCCGCTCCCACGAGCCGTCGAGGGAGACAATGCCAGAAAACCACTGCGGCACTGGAAGCGTCAGGCCGAACGCCACCCTCGGTCGCGCCGCTGGCCACCGCCACGCTGCGCTGCCCAGCTCACCGGCACCCAAGGGGCCGGCCATCTCAACGCGCACTTCGTCAAGGAGCAGTGCGCGTGCTCCAAGCGCGGCAAGCGCCACCCACCCTGAGGGTAATGTCGGCCGCTCATCGATGACGACGTCGACCTTGGCAAGGCCGCCAGCGATGGGCTCGTAGCGCATCCGGGCGTTCGACGTCACCGGCAGTTCACGCAGGCGGCGGCGCGCCCGCTCGAACGTGGCCGGTGTCAGCACTTGTCGGGGCTGCAGGCCTGCGGCTCGAACCACGACAGGAATCCGCGTCCGATCGGCGCCATGCACATCGATGGTGTCCATGTGGGGCTCGTCCGTGTGGTTCCACGCACCGAGCGCCCCGATGTCATCGCCCATCAGGTATCGACTGGTCGCGACAAGCTGCCAAGAGTAGGCGTCTTCGGGTGCGAGGCGAATGGCGGAGAGCGCCAGGTCTCGCGCCTCGGGCCACCGCGACTGCGAAAACCGCCATCCTGCCAACTCGCGCCACGAGGCCGCGTCGTGCGGACAGAACGAGGTGGCGGCGACGAGTCCCTGCTCGGCGCCCAGAGCGTCGCCAGTGCGTGCGAGTAGCACGCCGTGGTCGATCAGCGCAGCGCAGGGCGTCTGAGCGGCGGGGGCGGTGATGTCTCGAACTTCTGGCGGGGCGGCAACGGTCGGAACTCCGCTTGCTGGGAGCACCAGCATCATCCATCGTCCCGCGGCAGCCCATGCGCGGTCGAACTCAGACCACGGCAGCACGCGAAACGGCGCGCGCGCGGGGTCGTGCACCACCACTTCTCGATCGGTGCTGCCGACAACGACGACGTAGTGATAGGTGTGCGGGGCGACCTCGATGAGCGCGATGAGCGGGCGCCCGCGGTCGACCTCGGAGCGGAGCCCCGTGCGGGCGGAATCCGCGGTCGCCGGCACGACAAACGCTTGCCACCCCCGGGCGCGGACCGCCGATGTCAGCGTGCCCGTCAGGATTCCGCCGTCACTCACGCTGACGAGCGAGGCAAAGTCCTGGGCGAAGACGTCGCGCTCACCCCAATAGCGCAGCACCATGGCGACGGCGGCTCCGCCGCACAGCGCTGGCGTCTGGGACAGATACGGCACATCGAGCAACGCGCCAGGGGCGGGCGGGGCCGGCGCGTCGGCACCGGATGCGCGTCCGACCAGAGAGAGCAGGACGACGACACATAGAGCCGCGGCGCGCACAAGAGAGGACGCAGGCCGCATGGCCGGGAAGGGCGACTGCGGCTAACCCCGCAGCGGATTGCGGCCCTGAATGATCCGAAGCAGGACGGCGACGATGGCAATCACCAACAGGATGTGGATCAGTCCTCCCATCGTGTAGGCGCTGACCACTCCAAGGAGCCACAAGACGAGCAGGACGATGACGAGCGTTGAGAGCATAACGATCCCCTTTCGCCAGCGATTCTAGAGCTTGCCGTGCACCCCAGTCTGTTCGCTTGTGCACAGGTCCGTCGACCCTTCACTGACTCTCTGTTTCGCTGATTCTGGACTCCCGCATCTTGTTCAGCAGCGTCTTGTAGCTGACATTCAAGTACTCGGCAGCCTTGCGGCGATTCCACCGGAAGCGGGTGAGCGCCGCCTGGATGGCCTCGCGCTCGGCGTGCGTGGCGGCCGCCGTTGCCAGCGCCTGGAGGTCGACTCCGGTCGCGCCA
>JBEBGG010000086.1:0-14321 GCA_040081555.1 Vicinamibacterales bacterium | reverse complement strand
CCCGGCCGGACCAGCGGCCGGCGTCAGCGCCGAGAGCAGCGCGAAATCGTCGTTCGTGATCGGATCCTTGTATTTCCTCCGGAGGAGCTTCTGCTCCACGAGGACATCGACCGAAGGCGGCAAGACGCCGGGGCCAGCACGACGCTGAAAGAGGCCAATGGCGCGCGCGTACTGTTCGCCCCGAAAGACCAGCTCAGCCTCGCGCTCGCGCCGTGCGAGCTGGCTCCACGCCGGCATCACGGCCGTCATCAAGATGGCCACGATGCTCATGCCGACAATCAGCGCCACCATCGCGTAACCGTGTTGACCGTGCAACCTCATGGCAATAAGATACTTAGAAGCCAATGCTAGCACGCACCGTTCGATCCGTCTGGGCCGTGGCCCCGCTGCTCGCCGCCGCGTTGGCCCTCGCCTCCTGCGAGAAAGTGCCACTGGTCGCACCGACCGGGTCGACAATCACCCTCAACGCGGCAACTAGCATCCTGTCTGCGAACGCGTCGACGACAATCACGGCCACCGTTCTTGAAGCCGGCGGAACGCCTCCCCACAGCGGCACTCATATCACGTTCACGACGACCCTCGGGCGCGTCACGCCGTCGAGCGTGGAGACCGACGCAACCGGCGTCGCGGTTGTCACCTTCGCCGCCAACGGCTCCAATGGTACGGCGATCGTCTCGGCGACATCCGGCGCCGCTTCCACGGGCAGCACTGGTGCGCTGCGAATTGCGATGGGTAGCGCCGCGGTCGGCAAGATCTTTCTGAACGCCAGTCCAAGCACCATCCCCTCCACCGGTGGCACGGCCGGCATCACGGCAATCGTCCTAGACGTAAACGGTAATCCGCTCTCGGGCACCCCCGTTGCGTTCACCACAACGACCGGCTCGCTCTCCACGGCACTCGTCGCCACGGACGGGAACGGTATCGCCGCGACGTCCATCACCACGAGCCAGGCAGCCACGGTGACCGCGAGTGTCGGTGCACAGGGCTCATCAGCTGGCACGAGCGGTACAGGTACGACGGGGGCCGGTAGCACCGGCACGACGACACCGAGCACAGGCGGCGTCCAGACGGCGTCTATTCAAATCGGTATCTCCGCCGCGCCCGGCATTTCGATCACGCCGCCGTCCACTTCTCCGAGCAAGGGCCTTCCCGCAACCTTCACCTTCGTGGTCACACCGCCCGCTCAGAACGGCAATGCCATCAGCAACGTGGCCGTCAGCTGGGGGGATGGCCGAACGGAGAATCTGGGGTCAATCTCGGGAAGCCAATCTGTGGCCCACGTCTTCACCAGCGATGGCACATTTCGTATTTCAGCCACCGTCACCGACGTGGCCGGCGGCACCAATACCGCCTCGACCAGTATCGTCGTCATTCCAGTGCCTCGGCCGACGATTCTGATCAACTCGTCGCCCATTCCTGCCCGTGTGAACACGCAGACGACGATCATCATCCAGATTACGGTGCCAACAGGGATCGGCATCTCCGAGACCGTCGTGAATTTCGGTGATGGCACCTCAGCGAGTCTTGGCGGCGCGCAGTCCGCCTCACCGACCCATGTCTACACTGCGCAGGGCACGGTCACCGTCACCGTCACCGTCACTGACACGAGCGGCCAGACCACCGTCGGATCAACGGCCATTTCGGTCGGCCCGTAACGTGACCATCGGCAGCGCTGCGATCGGCTCCCGTCAGTCGGGAGCCGATTGGCCTACCCGAACGCGGACCCACCACAACGGCGAGTGTCTACCAGTCGGAATAGCTTGAGCCGTCCATTGCGGTGCCCTCCGCACCGCTCTTGACGTCACGAATGCCCAGCGTCGCCGTTGGGTTCGACGGATCAGGCTCAGACGGCACCGTCTGCCACGAATCGGTGCTGTTGGTGAAGGGGTCCTTCGGGATCGATCGCAGATATCCGCTCGAGACCAGATCTTCAAGGCCTGCGGGGTCCTGATTCTTGTCGGCGTAGTACTGATCGATCGCCTCCCTCAGATCACGCAGGTCGGTGCGAAGCACCGCTTCGCGAGAGAACAGGACGCTCTGCCGGTATTGCACGAGCCCGACCGTGGCGAGTGTGACGATGATCGACATGACGATCATCAATTCGATCAGTGTGAAGCCGCGCGGGTGGCGTCTGTTACCAGTCACGATATTTGGTCCCATCGAGCGCGGTACCACCAGACGTGGTGTGGACGTCAAACACGTTCTGGCCGCCCCAGCTATTCGCATCTGGCTCGTCTTGATATGCACGCAAACCCCATTCAACGCCGCGAGTCATCGGGTCGACGGGAATCCGCCGGAGGAACTTGAGTTTTCGACCAGTGGCGTCATTCGGCACGCTGACGCCATCCACCAGAATCTTCAGATCGGCCGGGTAGTTCTCATTCCCCGGCTTGAGATCGAACGAAGCGATCTGCTGACTGTCCGCAGCGTCTTTGAACTTGTCGATCGCCGTTCGCATCTCCCGCAGCGCACGCCGCAGTTCAGCCTCTCGCGTACGGACCGCCGTGACACGCGCCAGCGGAATCGCCGCCGACGCGAGGATCATCACGATCGCGGATACCACGATCAGCTCGACAAACGTGTAGCCAGGAGCGTTCCTGACGGTTCGATGGAGACCCATCGTTACGGTTGTATCGTGATGTTCGCCGGCCGAAACTGCAAGCCCATCGCCGTTCCCCCGGGACCTGTCGCCGTGCCGCTCACGGTGACCTGTGTCGTGCCTGGGGCGACGGCATCGAAGAGCACCGCACCAAGCGAGCCTGTACCGGTTGCGCCCACCGCATCAGCCGAACGGACAATCGTGATGTCGACACGTCCTGGTGCAGCCTGTTGCGTAAACGTGGCGTTTGCGCCACCCGATCGCATAAATCCGCCCTCACTCACCGAGCGCACACGCAGGAGGGACGGGTCGAACGTCAGTGTCAGCGTCACGGTGCTCAGGCGTGCGGCGTTCATCACCGATACCGGCACGGTATACGGCCCACCACCAACCCTGAACGCCGAGGCTGGTGGCGTCACGACCACCTGCGTGGATCCGACCGGGCCCGCTGCAGGAGCCGGCGGAGGGTCGGGCGCGATCGGCGGTGCGAACGTCGGTCCGGCCACAGCCGGGCCAACGTTCACGCCTGATGTCGGCGCGGGAGTCGGCGTTGGAGTCGGCACAAAAACGGTGCCTGGCACTGGCGAACTGCCTGGCGGCGGAAACACCGCGCCTCCTGGGGTGCGCAGACCGCCGGCGGGCGGTGCCGAAGCCCCGGGCGGAGGCGCCGGGACGGCGGCTGACGTCGCCGATGTCTCAGGCGCATTGCCAATCAGTGGTGGCGGTCCGCCAATTCCAAGCGCACCCTGCGACCCTATGTAGATCGGCTTTAAATCGGCTTCGGTGATGTCCGGCCCACGGATAATGTGGGGCGTCAGCAGCATCACGATGTCCGTCTGCACGATGCTGTTGTCGTTGTTCGAAAAAAGCTGCTTCAGAAGAGGCACGTGAATCGCGCCAGGCACACCGCTGAGCGACTTACGTTCGTCCTCGCGCAGCAGCCCTGCCAGCAGGTTCGACTCGCCGTCCCGAAGGCGCAACCGCGTCGTCAGAGTCCGCTGGCCGAAGGATGGCACGCTGACACCGGCCACCGACACATTGGTGCCCAGCGAGCTATTGTCCAGCACCAAATCCATGATGATGTCGCCCTCGACGGTCACCCGCGGTGTGATGTCGATGTTCACGCCGACATCCCGGTAGGCGTAGGAACTGAGCGGGTTCACCCCCGCGCCGCCTGTGGCAATCGGCGTGTAGCTGGTCTGCACCACCGGGATCTGATCGCCCAGCTTCAAGGACATCTTGGTCCCTTCGGCACCGCGCAGTTGAGGTTTGGCGATCAGCTTGCTCGACGTGTCGCTTTCGAGGAAACGCACCAGCGCCGTCGGCACGGCGAGGTAGAAGTCCGACGTATTGACCCCACGGGAAATCGTGTTCAGATTAAACGCTGGGGGCGAGGTGAGTCCGGACGGAGACGTCGCCCGGCCACTGGTCGAAGTCGTCGCAGTCGTACCCGTACCACCGGTCGCTGTCGTGCTCGCGCCCGGAGAGACCTCCGGCGAAAACACACCGCCGAGCGCATACTCGGAAAGATTGAGACCGTACTGTTTGGCTCGCGCGCGGCTCACTTCGAGAATCTCGACATCGACCACAATCTCGGCTCGTGCCTTGTCATTCTGCTGGATGATGCGCTCGATAATCTGCACAACCGGAGCGGTGGCACGGACCGTGATGGTGTTGGCGGCCTTGCTGAATTGGATAATGGGCTGCACACCCATTGCGGGAAATCGAGCGACCTGGCCGAGCAACTGCGTCAATTCGGTGACGTCCGCGTGCGAGATGTAGAACGTCTGCACGACCTGTTCGTCGTACTGCGCGTGCTTCTGCTGGTTATCCGGAAACACCAGCAGTGACCGCTCACTGGTCACCTTGTACGCGAGTTGATTGACGGCCATCGTTTGCTGCATGGCCTGCTCAAAGGTCACCCCGTCGAACGAAATCGAGGTGGCCGTTTGCGGCACCGTCGGGTCGTAGGTGATATTGATGCCTGCCGCCGCGCCGAGCGCATCCAGGATCTCCCGGATGCCGGTATTGCGAAACTGCATCTTGAGCGGGTCGCGCGACGTCGGATTGAGCAACGGCTCTGCAGAGGCGGCACGTGCGCGCTCGCGCATCTGTTCAATCGCCGGCCTCGGGCGCTGGGCCTCGATCCGCGTACGAATAATCTGATCAAGCGCCGTCACCCGCGCCGCCGCCTGACGATTGGTTCCGTCGTATTCGGCGGCCAGCTGAAACTCGCCCCGAGCGGCCTCGAGCTGATCCTTCTCCTCGAACTCCTTCGCGTTCTCGAAGTGCACCCGCGACGCAGCGAGCATGGCGCGCTGGAGAGCAATCTTGTAATTCGGGTTGTCAGGAGCCGCCTGACTCGCGGTGCGGAAATAGGCGACGGCCTGATCGAGGTCGCCCGCTTTCACCGCGGCGTTGCCGCTGTGAAAGGCCTTGCCGGCGGCACAGCCACTCACCGCGGCCACGACCGCTCCAATCACGACCAGTTGACGTAGACGCGTGCGCAAAGAAGCCTCAATCCCTGAATCAACGCGCATCAGGATCCGGACAACCGGATCGCCTGACGCCCTCGTCCGTCGACATATTCGAGCTCGATCGACTCGGCACCGATCCGAAGAATTCTATATTGACCAAGTAACGCCTCGCCTTCCTTGCCGTACATCGGGGCACCACGGCCGTCGCTGAGAATCGCGACCCGCTGCCCCGCACTCTGCTCGAGCACGCCGATGAATTTCAACGGAATCGGCGGCGCCTGCGGAGCCGGAGGAGCGGGAGGCGGGCCACTCGGTACCGCCAAAGCAGCCGGAGACCGCACGGGCGGAGGTGGAGGCGGCACATAGTGCGACTTGAACGCGAAAAGGTTGCGATCGATCGTGCCTGGCCGTGGGCGCTCCGCCTTGAGCGCCGCGATCCGGACATCCGGCGCCGTCGTGCTCGCGGTCGCGGCGACGCTTTTCGAGAGGGTGCTCGGCGAAGCGGTGCCGACGACCGGCGTCGGGCGAGCCGTCCAGTTCGTGTAGACCAGAATCGCCGCCAGCACACCGAGCAGCCCCAGCAGCGCCCTGAGTCGACGCTTATCCGGCACTGGCTCCTACCCGGTAATAGGTCGACAGGCTGATGGTCAGCCGCTGCGGCTCGGCGCTCGTGCCGTCGGTAAGCGTCAGGTCGTCGATGATCACGAAGTCAGTCGCGGTCTCGAGCTGGTAGATGAATCGCCGAATATCGCGATAGTCACCCTCGAGCACCATGCGAATGCTCATGTGCCCGAGATGAGACTCCTTGTCCTTATCATCCACACTCGTCGTCCGCGCTTCGTAGCGCACGTTCGTCCGATGCGCCAACGCCGGCAGACTCGCGTAGGTCATTCGCCGCGCGGCAGTGAGATCAGCCGGCAGCACGTTCTGATAGAACGCCGCCAGTTCCTGGTCCGCCTGTGCCTTGCCGGAGACGAGCTTCTGCGCCTGCGCAAGTTCACGCTCGGCCGCCACAAGGCTGCCCGCCGCACTGGCCGCGCGCCCAGCCGACCCGACAGATTTCGCTTGAAGCGGTCGCACCACGACGACGTACGCCAGAACGTTGAGGGCCAGCGCCACCGCGAGCGGCAGTACAACGACCCGGCGTTCGCGCAGGACGCGCCGCCACATCGGCGTCACCGAACACCCCCGGGGGGAGTCGACTCGACGACCGGCACATACTGCGTTTCGAGCACCGACTCAATCTGCCCTGCCTCGGTCATCCGCTCTTGCGCAGACCGTAATTGCCTAAAGTTCCCGGTGCCATCCAGCCGCTCCATGAACTGGTTCACATCGTCCACACTCTTGGCAAACACCACCACGGTGAGCTGGATGTTCCGCTGCCGATCGATCTTGGGAACCACTGAGACAATGCGGGCGTCGTCTGGCAGCGTGGTTTCGAAGCGGTTGAAGAGCTCCGTCCAGGAGAGCGTGCGACGATCGATGAGCTCGTTGGCCACACGCGCCTCAACTGACGCCGAGGCAATCTGTCGCGCGTCGACGCCGCTCCGGAGCTGCGTGGCTTGGCGCCGCGCCGCCGCCGCGCGAGCTTCGTCGCTCGCAGCACGGGTGGCCAACTCGGTGCTATTCCCTGAAAAGCGAATCACGCGAGACACATTCCAGGCGGTCGCCGCAAGGACGGCCACTGTGAGCAGCAGCAGTCCGACGTTGACCGTGCGCTCGTTGTAGAAGGGACGAGTCGAGAGATTGGTGCCAATCACGCTGCCACCTCGCGAAACCGCAGCAACAGGCCGATGGCTGGGGCCAACGTATCCATCAGGGCCGCATCGGCTGCGGTGCGGTCAGTCCACGTCAGCGCCGCCGCCAGGTCGACGGCGGTCACTTTGGTGCCCAGCCGTTCCTCGAGGCCGCGTCGCCCCCCCTCGGCCTCGGCACCGTTCGGCGCGTCGGCGGCCGCCGCCCCGCACAACAGTACTCGGCCGAAACCGGCACCCTGCAATCGGTCCTCGTAGAACATCGTCGTCTGGTGCACGAGGTCGGCCAACGTCTCCCCGCCCTCCGAGGCGCGACTGCGGAGTAAGGCGACCTGCCCGCCGCGCAACACAGCCAGGGAGGCCCAGTCTCTCGCCATGTTCACCACCAGGCAATCACGCTCGTCGCCGCGGCTCGTCGCCATGACGCCGCTCAGCACGCCCGACGTCGACACATCGACCAGCCCAACGTAGGCGCCAGCCTCAGCGCACACTGATTCGTATTCCATGACAATGTCACGCCGGGCGACCGAGACGAGGACCTCCTGTCCATCCGGCGACTTCGCCGCCATCGAGTACGAGAGTTGCGCCTCTTCAAGGGGAAACGGCAGGGTCTTCTTCATCTGCCAACGAATGAGCTGATCCAGTTCACTGGCCCGCGCGGGCACCTGCTGAAACTTGACCAATGAGACCCTGGCCACCGGGTCGGGCACGATTAGGCCGATCCGCTTCGGCCGGCCGATCTGCTCGAGCACGCGCGTGAGCGCTCGCACCAGCCCGCCGCGATTCTGCACATTCGCTGCAGTGAGCGATGGTACGAGCGTCCCGTCTGGCAGCGCCTCGGTCGCGTGCGCCGCAAGCGCCAACGCCGCGCCACGTGCCTCAAGCCGCACGCCTGAAATCCGGTGCCCGGCAATATCGATCACCGCCGAGGGTCCGCGCGAGTCGTGCAAAGAAAACAAGCTCATTCGACGAACGTCACTTTGTTGATTTCGCGCAGCGTCGTCAACCCATCCAGCACGCGCTCGACCGCCGAATCGCGCAGAAACCGCATGCCCTCGTCACGCGCCGCCTTCTTGATCTCCGAGGTCGGCCGCTTGGCCAGGATCAACTCGCGGATGTGGTCGCTCAAATCCAGCAGTTCACAGATGGCTTGGCGCCCCTTGAAACCGGTGCCATTGCACTCGATGCATCCGAGTCCTTCATAGAAGACGTGCGAATGTTCGAGCGCCGGGTCGAGTCCGGATTCCTCGAGGAGCGCCCGCGTGACCGTTGCTGGCCGCTTGCAGTGCGTGCAGATCACACGCACCAGGCGCTGCGCCAACACGCAATTGAGCGCCGAGACGAACTGATAGGCCTCCACGCCCATGTTCAGGAAGCGTCCGAGCACATCGAGCACGTTGTTGGCGTGGACGGTGGTGAAGACGAGATGACCGGTGAGCGCAGAATTGATGGCAATCTGCGCCGTCTCGTTGTCGCGAATCTCGCCGACCATGATCTTGTCGGGGTCGTGCCGCAAGATCGAACGCAGCCCGCGTGCGAAGGTCAGTCCCTTCTTCTCGTTGATCGGGATCTGGGTGATGCCACGCAACTGATACTCGACCGGATCCTCGATGGTGACGATCTTGTCTTCCGGCGATCGGATCTCTGAGAGCGCCGCGTACAGCGTCGTTGTCTTGCCGCTCCCGGTCGGCCCGGTCACCAGCACCATGCCGTACGGCTCGGCGATGTACTTGCGGAAGCGCTTCAGCTCCGCCTCCGGGAATCCGAGAATCTCAAGCCGCAGCTCGGTGAACTGCTCACTGAGCGATTCCTTGTCAAGAATACGGATCACGGCGTCCTCACCGTGAACGCTCGGCATGATCGACACACGAAAATCGATCGTCTTGCCAGGCATCTTCAGCTTGAAGCGCCCGTCCTGAGGCACGCGCTTCTCGGCGATGTCGAGTTCGGCCATCACTTTGATGCGCGAAATGATTGGACTGTGGAACTGTTTGGCGATCGGCCGCATCGCCGCCTGCAACACGCCGTCGATGCGATACTTCACGTGCACCGATTCGTCCTGCGTTTCGATATGGATGTCGCTGGCCCGCCGTTGGATGGCGGTGTAGATCGTGGAGTCGACCAGCCGGATGATGGGGCTGATGTCGCTCGTGAGGCGCTCCACCGTCAGGTCGTCGGTGGTGTCGTCGTCCTTGAGCAACTGCAGGTGGAAACTTTCGGTGGCTTCCTCCAGCACGCGCGTTGAGCTTTCGCTCTTCTTCAGGATCGAGGCGATCGCAAACGCCGGGCCGACTGCGACCTTAATGGGCATGCCGAGCACCACGCTGAGCTCATCGATCATCGGCAGGTCGGTCGGGTCCGAGACCACGATCGAGAGCGTCTTGCCGTCGCGGCGGTAAGGAACAAAGCCGTAGCGCAGCATGAGGTCGGCCGGAATGGCGCGAAACAGCTCCTGGTCAATTCTGAACGTGTCCATCTCGAGGAACTCGAGACGGTAGCGGGCAGCCAACCGCCGCGCTCGGTCTAGCTCGGCGAGCCGATCCGCAGCGCCAAGTTCAGGCGGCTCGGTGTGAAGTTCCGGCGGAATCTGAGCGTCGGCCATGTGATCTCTTACTGCAGGACCGAGCTCAGCTGGAAGAGTGGCAAGTAGAGGGCCACCAGCAAGCCGGCAATGACAATGCCCATGATGACCAGAAGCGCCGGCTCGACAAGAGTAATGAAGCGCTCCATGCTCGTCGAGATATCTTCGTCGAAGAAGTCAGCGACGGTGTTCAGCATTTCCTGAAGGGCGCCGGTTTGCTCGCCCACTTCCGTCATCTTGACGGCCACGTCGGGAAACACGCCCCGCGCCTCGAGCGACGCCGAAAACGACGCCCCCTCCCGCACCCGCGCACCGACAATCTCCAGTTCGCGCGCGATGAACCGGTTGCCGACAGAGCGGGCGGCAATCTCGAGTGCGTTGACCAGTGGCAGCCCGCCACCAAGCAACGTCGCCAGCGTGCGCGCCATTTGCGACGTCGCGAACTTTCGCGCGATCTCCCCAATCATCGGGACTCGGAGGAGCGCGCCGTGCAGCCGTGTCCGCTGCCCAGGCTGGCGGACAAGCCACGCGGCCAGGCCTCCACCGCCCACCAGCGCCACGACGACCAGCAGCAATTCCCTTCGAAAGAACTTCGAGACCGTCACGATGAGCTGAGTGAAGACAGGCAGGTTGGCGCCAAACGACTGGTAGAAGTCCTCAAACGCCGGCACGACACGCAGCACGATGTAGCTCACCAAACCCAAGGCGAGCACGATCAGGAGCGCAGGATAGACGAGCGCCGACACCATCTTCCGGCGGACCGTCGCCAGGATCTTCGTGTACTCGACATAACGACGTAGCACCGCGTCCAGGTTGCCGCTGCGCTCGCCCGCCAGCAGTGATGCGGTGTAGACCGTGGGCACGACGTCGGCGTGCTCGGCAAACGCATCCGAAAGCGCCGCACCTGCGCGCACCCGCTCGTGGACATCCTGTAGCACCGTCTTGAATTGTGGAGACTCGATGCGACGTTTCAGCAAATCGAGCGACTGCACGAGCGGCATTCCGGCTTTGAGTAACGTCGCGAGCTCCTGATTGAAGATCAGGAACTCGCGGGCCGACAGGGCCTGCCGAGTCGGCAAACGCAAAGCGACCCCACGGAGCCCACCCTTGGCATGGAGCGAAAGGACGAAGAGCCCTTTCTCCTCCAAGTCTCGGCGCAGCCGGGCCTCGCTGTCCGCCCTGTAAACGCCTTCGACGATTTCACCGGTCGCCGATGCGAGTCGGCAGCGAAACTCCACGGTCAGCCCCCACCCGATCGACTGCAAGAGATTGCAGGCGTTGACATTAGTCGATGGCGAAAATTATAGCAGCTCGCGGGACCAGCCGCAGCCTGGATTAGACCATCGGGTGGAAGTGCAGGCCGGATACCGGCGCTCGAACCTCAGGTGCCGACCAGCGCCAGAATCCGTGCGACGTAGTCTTCCGTCTCTCGATACGGCGGTACGCCCCGGAAGCGCTCGACCGCCGCCTGCCCGGCGTTGTACGCCGCAAGCGCCAGCGTTAGCGGGAAACGATCCAGCAGTGTCTTGAGGTGGCGAATACCGACATCGATGTTCGACCTGGGATCGTAGAGGTTTCGCACGCCGTACTGCCTTGCCGTCGAAGGCAACACCTGCATCAGACCCACGGCCCCTCTCGCTGACCGCGCACGGGCCTGATACGCCGATTCCACTTGGATAACCGCCCGCACCAGCTCGGGGTCCACGCCGTGCTCGGCGGACCGGTCCTTGATGATCCCGTCATACCGGGCATCGGTGGGCAACGCGGCGTGCGAACGCGGCACGACAGGTGGCGCCGGCAGAATCGCCTCCTGTACTGCCGGCAATTCGGGATACGGAACTTCGTCAGGCGTGATGCGATCGATGAGGCTCACCTCACAGGTCATCTCGCCACCACTCCGAAGACTCAACACCACCAACGCGCCATCCGTGCTGTGCGAGCGCACTGACATCGTACGCCCGGACGCGAAGTACACCAGTTCAGCGCGCACCGGCAGGGCGCTTCCGAACAAGAGCATCATCGCCAAAAGTGGACGCATTATCTGGGATTATCTGGGATTATCTGGGATCGACGTAGGCGTGAAACACGCGTACTCCCAACTCGCGCGGATCCTTGCTGGCACCATTTGTGACCACCATCGGTACGAAACTCTGGTCGACCACAATCTGCAATTCCGTCAGTTCGTTCTCACCCATCAACGCACCCGGCAGCTTGATCTTATGGAGAACCCGCTCATCTGGCGTCACAGTGAACGTCTCGACGGTCTGACCTCCGAGCACCAGCTGCACCTGCTGCGGACCGTGGAGGTCCTTGTTTGGGCTATCGACGTCAAAGTAGAGCAATGCGTCCTTCTTCGGATTCTTGAAGGCCAACGTCGCCTGCTTCTTGGTCCACTGCCACTCGAGCGACAGGTCCTGCGCCGAGCCTTCCGTCGGATTCCAGCCATCCTTGAAGACCGTGAAGAGATTGTCGGTCGACGGCTCCAGCTGCAGCCGGGCCGCCTTGTACGCCTTCTGCCCCGTATCGTCGCCGCTCAGGGCGAGACGACGTTGATCTTTCATGGAGTGGAGGCCGATCTGAATCGTCGCGGCGCCAACGTATGGAAAGACAGGCACGAAGATCGTGCGGGTGTACTCGATGGTCTGGCCCGCCTTCCACTGCGACGTCGGGACCGGAGGATTGTGATCGTCGGTCCACATCTGTTCCTCGTCGGCGTCAACGACGTGAACAAACACGCGCAAATCCTCGTCGAACGTCGCGTCTTTGGCGACGACGAACTTGTAGGTCACATCGAGTGGACTGCCCCCAGGCACGCGGTCGTGGCTTAGCGTCACACTCGCCGTCGCCACTGCTGGCTCCTGGCTCTTCTGGCCGCCGCACGCAGTCGCCAGTGCGACGAGCGCGAACGCGCATACAGGCAGGCACACACGATGTCGAATCATCTCGGCTCCGTAACGTCGGACTTGAGTCGTCGGACGCGGGATCGTACTGGATCTGCCGATCACGCGCAATCGACGTGGCTCGGCTGTGTTACAGTTTTTCCCGCGTCAGACTGGAGTCCGCATGTCGCAGGAAGCGTTAGGGTTGGTCGAAACGAAGGGGCTCATCGGAGCCATCGAAGCGGCCGACGCAATGGTCAAGGCTGCAAACGTGATGCTCGTCGGCAAGGAGTACATCGGTGCGGCCTACGTCACCGTCATGGTCCGGGGCGATGTCGGTGCCGTGAAGGCGGCGACCGACGCCGGAGCCGCGGCCGCCCGCCGCGTCGGCGAGCTGGTCTCGGTGCACGTCATTCCGCGCCCGCATGCCGATGTCGAACGCATACTGCCTAAAGGGTAACCCCTGCCATTGATGGCTCACCTTGGCTGAGATCACCGCTTCTCCCGCATCCGATCGGGACCTCATATCGATCGCCGACGCGCGCGCACTCGCCCGACGGGCGAAGGCCGCCGGGCCAGAGCTCGCCGAGTGCACGCAGGAACAGATCGACGCGATCGTCGACGCCGTAGCTGCGGCCGCGACGTCACAGGCCGGGGCATTTGCGCGCATGGCGATCGACGAAACGGGCTTTGGAGTCTACGAAGACAAGATTCAGAAGAACCTGTTTGCGTCGCAGCTTGTCTACAACTTCATTCGGCCGATGAAGACGGTCGGCGTTGTCGCACGCCACGAGGATCGCCGCGTCATCGAGATTGCCGAGCCCTTCGGCGTCGTCGCCGGGATCGTCCCGTCCACGAATCCGACATCCACAGCGATTTACAAGATCCTCATCGCGCTCAAAGCACGTTGTCCGATTGTGCTGAGCCCACACCCGTCCGCAGTGACCTCCATCACCCGCGTCGCCGAAGTGCTGGACGAGGCGGCACGTCGCGCCGGCGCCCCGGTGGGTGCCGTCAACTGGATGACGACCGTCACGCTCGAAGGCACGCAGGAACTCATGAGGCACCGCGATGTCGCGGTGATTCTCGCCACCGGCGGTATGGGTCTGGTGCGGTCGGCGTACAGCGCCGGCAAACCCGCGTATGGCGTCGGCCCGGGCAACGCTCCTGCATACATTGAACGCACGGCCGACGTGTCGAAGGCGGTGCGCGACATCATCACCGGCAAGACGTTCGATAACGGTGTGCTCTGCTCCTCTGAAAACTCGGTCGTCGTCGACGAGACGATTGCCGAAGCGGTGAAGCGCGAGTTCCAGGCGCAGGGCGGCTACTTCTTGTCAAAGGCGGAGACCGAAG
Organism: Vicinamibacterales bacterium; assembly: GCA_040081555.1. Classification (GTDB taxonomy): domain Bacteria; phylum Acidobacteriota; class Vicinamibacteria; order Vicinamibacterales; family CAVVIG01; genus CADEEX01. The sequence continues at coordinate 675 of JBEBGG010000086.1, read as the reverse complement.
CGGTGACGCGCGTTCTGATTACGGCGCAACGACTGCCGAATCCGGCGCTGGTCGGCAAGTCCGCTGTCTATATTGCGGAGAAGTGCGGCATCACGGTTCCCGCGGAGACTCGTGTTCTGCTGGCGCCCCTCGATGGCGTCGGGCGAGATTTCCCGCTGTCGATCGAGAAGCTCTGCCCCGTCCTGTCGTTCTACATTGTCCGCGACTGGCGCGAAGCGTGCGAGCGCTGCAAACAGATCCTGCGCTATGGGGGCATGGGCCACACCATGTCGATTCATTCTCAGAACGAGCAAATCATCCTCGAGTTCGGGTTAAAGAAACCCGCGTTCAGGATCTCGGTGAATACACCATCAACGTGGGGGTCCATTGGTCTGACTACCGGATTGGCCCCGGCGATGACGCTCGGCTGCGGCGGCTACGGTGGCAACATCACCTCCGACAACATCTCGCCAATGCATTTGCTCAACATCAAGCGCTTGGCGTATGAAATCCGCAAGGTACCGAACCGCTGGGAACGCGCGGCCGGCGCGAGCGCGCCTTCCCAGCGACCGGCGGTTGCGGCACCAACCGGGATCGGTGCCGAATCGCTCACCAGGCAGATTGACCAGTTCCTCGCCTCGCGCGGCTTCAAACATGCCGACGCCCCGGGTGCGAGCCCGACCGGCGCCCCTGCGG
>JBEBGG010000008.1:0-49844 GCA_040081555.1 Vicinamibacterales bacterium | reverse complement strand
TTGCACGAAGTAGATGTCACTGGTCGTCGTCTTTGCGCCAGCCACCGCGTCGTTGTCCGCGGCCTTGGCGTAGTAGGAGACGAAGTCACCCGCGCTGAGCCCCATCTCTTCGAGGTAGAGGGTGTGCGTCGCCGTGACTTCAGGAAGCGCCCGCGCGCCGCCAAACAAAGTGACGGTCTTCTCGGTGCCACCGTTGACCGAGTAGAACAGCTGCAGGCTCTTGACGCCGAAGTCGTCGTCGGCGCGGACCTCAGCAAAGACCTCTTCAACCGGGCTGGCCTGCGTGTCGCGTCCCGGCTTGTTGAAGCGCACGGAGGGCGCGATGTCCGACAGGACGTCAATCACGTACTTGGGTGAGGCGTTCACCTTCTCGCCGTTGGGCCCGTCGAACTCGATCTTGTAGAACCCCTGCGCGCTGACAGTGAAGCTGCCAGCGAAGGTGCCGTCGGCATTCTTCGTGAGCGGCAGCGACTCGTTCTCATTGAGCAGCACGCGCCCCCCAGGCGTCGCCATTGTCGCCGTAATCTGCAGGCGGACCTCTGTGCCCTTGACGGTGGCGATGTCACCACCTGGATCGACCGTGCGCGGCTCGAGTCCGGTGTATTGGGGGAAGCGATACTCGAGGACGAGCCTGTCGACGGTCGGGAGGTCGACGACCTCGATCCTGAAGGTGGGTGACTCGACCCCGTTGGCCGTGACGAAGTACTCCGCCGTCTTCTCGACGTGGAACAGCATGCCGTCGAAGACGGCCGGTTCGGCGCCGGCGACCAGTGGCACGCGTTCGAACTGGCCGCCTGGTTCCGTGCGTACCATCAGCGTCGCTTCACCGGCCGTGAAACCGCTGAGGGTCGCCCTCACGGACTGGTCAGCACCGCGCGGGATTGTGGTGGTGCCTGGCGTGACCTGGATGCGATACGGACTGGCGGCTTCCGCGCTCCGCGAGACCATGAGCAGCGCCGACATGCCGCTGCGCAGGAAGGCCGGGCCGAAGGTGAGCAGCAGGCCTGCGGCGACGCTGATACCTGCCAGTGTCAGCAACTGACGCCGGAGGTTCGCGCGTTCGACCATCAGACCGCCCTCAAGCGCGCGGCATTTGTCGATCGCCTGGTCGACCAGCTTGCTCACCAGGTGCGGCGATGGACCGTGGTCGGGGTGCGTCGCATTCGCGACATGGTGCGAGCCTTCAATGGCGCTGAGGATGGCGGTTTCGAGCGTCGGGTCCTGCTCCTCGAGGTACAACGCGACCTGCGTGTCAGTCACGCGGCGGCGGAGTGGTGCGAAGAACCCGATATAGACCAGACCGGCGAAGACCAGCAGCGCGATGACGCGGAACGAGATGATGGCGGTGGGGCTGAAACGGAGCGCCTCGAGGCTCGACGCCGACAACAGGAGGGCCAGCAGCGTACCGGCGACCACGATCACGACACCCCGCAGCGCGAGCTTCAGACGCCAGCGGTTGCGCACGCGGCGGATAACGTCGACAAGCTCCGTGCGACGGTCGGAGCCATTCGCTTCGTAAGCCATCGTGGGGGCCTCCTCCCACTCTCTTCCGGATCGTCCTAAGGACGTTCCAAGGATACAGCGCCGCGTCCTACGTAAACCGCTCTTTCGTCGAGAGCCGGTTGGCGACGACCGTCTCGGCTGTCAGCATCAACAACCCGGCGACGAGCAGGTACCACCACAGGTTCTGATGCTTTTCCGCCTCTTCCGCCGTGAGCTCCGCTGCCGCGGTGCCCGCGGCGGTGGGCGTCGACGCGGCGTGGCCGGTGACGGCGGCCACGAGTTCCGCCGGGTCGATGGGGGTCAGATCTGACTCCGCAGGGTCGATATTGACTGCGATCCGATCGGGCGGGGCAGAAGGGGACGAGGCCGAGCGGATCTGGTAGACGCCGTGCTCGGCCAGCTCAAGGACGGCCGAATCGCCGGCACCCATTGGCCGCCGCTCATCCGAAGGCGTCATCACGACTCGATCCGCCTTGGTCTTGAGCAGCATGGACAGGTCGACCGCTTGGCCCACGGTTGACCACGACGGTGTCTGCTCGAACTGGCTCAGGTAGCGCGTGAGTTGGTGGACAAGCGGTAGGAACACCGGCTTCAGCGCCAGATCGCTCCACTCGTCGTTGACCGTTGTGGTCCAGGCCACGACTCGTCCGGCGCCGACTCTCTTCTCGACCGCCGCCGCCGCGCCATCGTCGTATCGCGCCAGCACGCGGTCGGTCGGGCCTGGCGTCAAGGCCCGGTAGTGCAGCACTCGTGCGGCCGAGAAGTCGCCGCTACGCGGCGCCTTGAAGATCTCGAACACCGGGTGGCTGTAGTCACGGAACCCGATCGTCGCGCCGCGTCCATCGGCGCGATCAATCACGGTGCCCAGCGTGCCTGGCAGCAGGGCTGTTTCGTTCTGCGGCCAGGTGGTGCGCGCGCCAAATACGATGAGCAACCCGCCACCGCGTTCCACAAACGACTTGAGCGCGCCGCCGGCGAGGCCGGGTGGCACCATCGTGTCGTTGAGGACGACGACCGTGCGGCGTTCGAGCATCTGCGGTGTGACGCGCGCCGCCGCGACGGTCTCCACCTGGAACGTCGGCGTGTTGCCGATCGCCAGGGCGCGCGTCAGGTAGAAGCTCGAGGTGGGGTTTGCGCCGCTGTCGATGACGAGTACCGAGACGCTCTGACTCGGGTTGATGACGAAGTCGAAGGAGTTGTCGGCGGCGAGCTGATCGCTGCCCGTCTTCACGACACCCTGGACGGACGGTTCGGTGAGCGTGAAGGGAGCGAAGGTGACCGACGTCGTCGAATTCGGGGCAATGTTGACGGTCTGCGCCTCCAACTGACGGCCACCGATCTCGAGGGTGACCGGGACGCCGTTGACCTGTGCTGCACCCTTGTTGGCGATGCCTGCTGTGACGGCGATTCGCTCCTGGTTCTGAAACGCGGTGCGAGTAAACGTCACTGAAGGCACCGCGATGTTGGGTGCGGGCGTGGAGGCGACCGAGATCGGCGTGAGCGTGACACCTTCGCCGAAATGCACGTCTTCTGACCCGGTCCACCCGGTCTTCTGAAAGTCCGAAATCAGGATGGCCTCGCGGCGTTGCAGCGTCGACCTGGTGAGGATGCTCTCCGCGAGCTTGAGGGCAGGTCCGAACCTGGTGCCGCCGTCGGTGAGTTGCGCAGCACGCAGCGTCCCTTCGAGCCGCCCACGATCCGAGGTCGCCCGAATGCGCTCTTCAGCGTTTCGGTTGAAGACGACCAGCGTGGCGCGGTCGGCAACGCCGATCTGGTTGATGGCGAGTGTGGCTGCGTCCTTGGCGCGTTGCCAGTGATCGCCGTAGCCCATGCTGGCCGACTGATCGAGCAGCACGACGACCTCGCGACTCCCGCCGATCGCGGCCAGTGTGGCGGCGGCGCCCCGTGGGAAGAACGGCCTGGCAAAGGCGGCGACGATGAGCGCAATGGCGGCGCAACGCATCAGGAGCAGGAACCAGTGGCGCAACCGTCGTCGCTGCACAGACTGATAGGGAATCTTCTGGACGAACATCAGCGACGGGAAATGGACAACCCGTGTTCGCTCGCGCTGGATCAGGTGGACGAAGATCGGGACGGCGATGGTCGCCAGGCCCGCCAGCAGGAAAGGGGCGAGGAAGGTCATCGCACCCTCATCAACTTTCCTCGGCTCGACAGATAGCTGAACAGCGCGCGGTCGAGCGGCTCCGTTGTGGTGATCTGCGCGTAGTCGATCCGCTGCTCGGAGAACTTGCGCCTCAGTGTCTCGATGTGGGCCTGCACCAGTCGGCGGTACTCCTCGCGGAACGAATCGGGGACGACCGGAATCTGCTCGCGGCTCTCGAGGTCTTCAAACGCCGCGGCGTCCTGGTAATCGAAACTGATCTCCTGCGGATCGAGAATGTGAAACACGATGACGTCGTTGCCGAGAAAGCGCAAGGGCTTGATGGCGTCGAGGATGGCGTCGGGCTCGTCGTAGAAATCCGAGATGAGCAACAGGATGCCGCGGCGATTGAAGTGCTCGGCCACCTGGTGCAGCGCCACGCTCAGCTGGCCGGGGCGCTCGGCCGCGGCGCGGTCGAGTACGTGCAGCACCTGATTGAAGTGCTTCGCGGATGGCGGCACGTGCGTGACGATGTTCTGGTCGAAGGTGAGAATGCCAACGCGATCGCGTTGCCTGGTGGCGAGGTAGCCGAGGCAGGCGGCGAGAAATGAACCGTATTCGAGCTTCGTGGGGCCGTCGCCGCTCGTGAAGTTCATCGACTTCGAGACATCGAAGAGGATGGTGAAGTTCGTGTTGGTGTCAGCCTCGTACTGCTTGATGTAGTAGCGATCAGTCCTGGCATACAGCCGCCAGTCGACCCGCCGGATGTCGTCGCCCGGGACGTAGCCGCGGTGTTCGGCAAAGTCGATCGAGGCGCCAAAGAACGGGGCGCGGTGCAGCCCGTTGATGAAGCCGTCGACCACCGTCTTGGCCAGCAGTTCGAGGTTGCCCACGCGCATGAGGATCTTGGGATCCACAAAGCGCGCGCCGGGCATGGACGATTGCTCGCTCGCCGCCATCATTGACCTCGCTGCGCGGGTATGTCGCTCACGTTCCTACATGCCCGAGGCCGGCACCTGCACGCGCTCGAGTAACTCGTCGATGATCTGGTCCGTCGTAATCCCTTCCGACTCGGCGCGAAAGTTCACGAGCACGCGATGGCGCATCACGGGGTGGGCCATGGCCTTGATGTCCTCAAACGTCACGTGATAGCGCCCGCTGGTCAGTGCACGGGCCTTGGCGCCAAGCACCAGAAACTGTGCCGCACGCACGCTGGCGCCAAACGCCACGAACTTCTTCACGGACTCGGGCGGGTTCTTCCCTTTGGGGCGGCTGGTCCTGACCAGGGCCAGCGCATAGCGCAGCACCGGGTCCGCGACCGGCACGCGGCGCACGAGCCGCTGGAACGCGATCAGATCCGCGGCACTCACCGGCTTGGTGAAATGCGGGTCGATGACGGCGGTGGTGGCACGCACGACCTCGAGCTCTTCCTCTTCCGGTGGGTGCTCCATCACGATGTGAAACATGAAGCGATCGAGCTGAGCCTCTGGCAGCGGATACGTGCCTTCGAGCTCGATCGGGTTCTGCGTGGCAAACACGTAGAACGGCTCTTCGAGCTGATAGGTGCGTCCCTGGATGGTCACTCGGTGCTCTTGCATCGCTTCGAGCAAGGCCGACTGGGTCTTGGGTGGCGTGCGGTTGATCTCGTCGGCAAGGACGATGTTGCTGAAGATTGGGCCTGGCGCAAACACCATCTGCCGGCGGCCGGTCTCGTCCTCCTGAATGATGTCGGTGCCGGTAATGTCAGACGGCATCAAATCCGGCGTGAACTGAATACGCTTGAAGTTCAGCTCGAGCACCTGCGCGAGGGTCTGAATCAGCAGTGTCTTGGCGAGGCCAGGCACGCCAATGATCAAGCTGTTCCCGCCGACAAAGAGCGTCTGCAGGACCAACTCCATGACGTCCTGCTGGCCGATGATGCGCTTGTGCAGCTCGGCAAGGATGGCCTTACGGCCAGCGTTCATCCGGTCGGCGAGCGCGATGTCGTCAGGCGAGTTCAGATCCAGAGTGTCTAGGGCCACGCGTCGTCTCCTCGGACTATTGTGGGGTTTCCAATTCCCTGATCGCGCGTGTCTTCAGCGCCAGTTCCGTTGCCAGCTGTTCGAGCTGCTGGTCGTACTGCTCCGCAGGCATCCCGTCTTTCTGCCGCCTGAGGTCGTTGATCTGCCGTTCAAGCGTATCGCGTTGTTCAAGCAGCGCACGCAGGGCCGGAGCGGCCGACTGTGCCGCAGCCGTGCGCGAACGTTCGACTGAAAGGTACTGTGTGCTCGCCAGCTTCCCCTCGCTCCCATCGTCAAGCGTGGCGTGTTCGGTGAGGATATGACCGGCTTGTTCATAGCTCGCCTTCACCTTCGCCGCCGCAAAGTCGAAGGCTTCGAGAACCGAGACGCGCCCGTTGCGATCGCGGTCGGCTGTCTCGGCGCTGAGTGCTTCGACGAAATACTTCGGGAAACGGGTTTCGTTTCGTTCACCACCAGTGCGGGTGGCCGTGACGATGGTCCGCGCCGGCCCTTTGAGCGCGTCGGTAAAACCACCGCTCGAGCTGGCCGTATTGACGAACGAAATGTGCTGTGTCTTGAATCGATCGAGCAGGCCGGCGTACTCGGATACGGTGAGGTCAGGGCCGGGCAGGTTGAAGACGGCGGCATGTCCGTCGAAACTGCCGTGGCCAATCAGCAGTACAAAGATCTGGTCGTCCGGCTTGGCGCGCATCGCCATGTCGGCAAACGCCTTGGTGACGTTCTGTCTCGTGGCGCGACCCTTCATTCGAGCGCCACCGAGTTCAACGCTCTCGCCGAGATAGATGGCATTTGCGTCCGGGACGCCCCGTTTCTTGGCGGCATCGAGCGCGGCGATTGACCAGGTATTGAATTGCGCGACGTGTTCCTGGTCGCCGCCGACGCCGGCCACGACGAGCAGGTGGACGTCTTGCGCTGCCGCCGGCGCCGAGAGGAGCATCGCGCTGGCCAGGCAGACGGCTGAGGTGATGGGGCGGAAGAGGCGCGGCGCGCTCATGCCAGGCCTCTTGCTCGGCGGTAGCCCCACTCTGCGGCGACCAGCGCCAGGATGGCCATGAGGTTGATGGGCATGTCCCACAGGTCGCGCTCTTCGACCACGGTCACGCCCTTGCCGTTGTAGTTGATCGCCTCCGGGAGCTCGGCCACCCGTTCGGCGGCGAAGAAATGACCGCCGGTCTCTTCGGCCATGCGCCTGAGCAGAGAGGCTCGCATCGGGGCATCGAAGTATTCGCTGTCGCCGGCGGAGGAACGGGTGTGGATGTGGCTCGTGCCAAGGCTGAGAGCGCCCCGTGTGGCCGAGCCCTTGATTTCGTAGAGCCCGGCTTCGTCGGCGACAAAGGACCCTTTGTATTCGCCGTCCTTGGACACCGTCCATTCAAGCGGGACCTCCAGGTTCTTGCCGGAGGGTGAGACCACCTGGGCCACCACGTGTGCGTCGTTCACTTCAACAAATGCCGGGTCGACGACCTCCGCCGTGAGTTTGACCGCCTCGCCCGGGTCGACGCGGTCGGTGGTGCTGGTCACCGACACCGGGTCAGGCACCCCGTCGACCAGCCACCGCACGAGCCGGCGCCAGAAGGTGACGTGCGTCATGTCCTCGACGTCCATCGTCGCGTCCATCTTCCAGATCCAGGAATCCTGAATCGGGAAGGCAAGGGCTTTACCTCGCCCATAGCGTTGATAGGCGAGCACGATCTGTTCCTGTTTGTTGTTCAGCGTGCCCGTCAGCAGAATGGTCGCACCAGGCTTCACCCGTCCGATCGGATTCACCGTGCTCACTTCAGGGAGAGCGTCCCAGCGCGAGGCACTGTCCTTCTCGGTGGCGGCCAGTTGCGTCACGGGATAGCTGAGGCCGGCCCGGGTCGGCTTCACGAGCAGGGGCGAGAAGAACTCCGCGACGTTCTTGCCCCGCGCGCCGTCCTGAATCTCCACCGGCAGGACTTCAGCCACCGGCGTGCCCGCCCAGCCGCCCTCCGCGAAGGCGCGCCGGCCGCCGAGCATGATGAGCCCACCGCCGCGCTTGCTCACAAAATCCGCCAGCATGCGAAGTTGATCTGGCGTGAAGGCCGCGGCTTCGACGCTGCCAAGAATCAGCGCCTTGTAGGAAAACAGTTCCTCGCGTGTTTTGGGGAAGCCGCCGATGAGCTCCTCGGGACTGTCGACATCGAAGCGGCGGTACTTCTCATCCGCCAGTCGCTGCAGGATGACCACCCGCAGGTTCTTCTCGTCCTCCATCGCGCGGTGGATGAACTTCTCCTCGAAGCGCGGCTCGCCTTCGAAGTAGATCACCTTCTCCTGGCGATCGTCGACTTCGACCAGGGCATCGCGCACGTTGTTCTGGGTCACCTGTTCATTGGGGCGCGGTGCCACCTTGAACGTGAACAGTCGGGGGCCGGCTTCGCTGGCGGTGAAACTGACGCGCACGGTCGTCGATTGGCCGTCGGCGGGCAGTGCCACCTCCTGAGAGCTGACGATCCGCCCGTTGTCTTCGACTTGAAGCGGCACGACGGTGCCGCTGTACCCGGTTTGCGAGATGACGACGTCGACCGACAGCGACGTGCCCTTGAGCGTGGATCGTGGCGTTTCGATCCGTGTGATCTGCACGTCGCGTGCGAACAATTCCTGGCCGACGCCAACGGGAAAGACCGGAATGGAACGCGCCTTCAGGCTGGCGATCGGCTCATCGAGTGACTGGTCCGACGTGTCGGCGCCATCGGTGACGATCACGAGTCCCGCCAGCGGCAGCCCGGACAGTTCGTCGCGCGCACGTTCGAGCGCCTGTCCGAGATGCGTGGCCGTGCCCTCGTACTTCAGGTCGGTGGCGGCGTTCAGGCGGTCGGTCGACGAGGAAAAGCGAAAGTAGCGCAGCACGAACCGCTGCGACAGCGCCTTGAGCAGTGGGCTGTCGGCGGTGCCGAATTGTTGTTCAACAAATTGGCGACGCGGCTGGCCGTCGCGGTCGGCGATCGTCATGCTCCGCGAGTCGTCGATGAGGATGCCAAGGAAGTTCTGCTGCGGAACGGCCGCTTTGAGAATGAGTGACGGGCGAAGCAGGCAGACTGCAAGCAGCGCGAGCAGCGCAAGCCGCAGGGACACCAGGACCCGGCGCTCGCGGGTCGGCTGCGGGCTGCTCACGGCGCGGTACGTGATGAGCGCGGCGATACCGACGGCAACCAGAATGACGAGCACGACCATGGTCGAGCGCGGCGCGGCGAAGGCGAAGTCGCCCTGCTGGAACGTCAGTCTCGGATATTTGAAGAAGAAGCTAAACAACCACGACATCGCCGCTCACTGGCCGCATTCTAATGGTGAATGCAGTTGGATGCTGCACCTATCCATATCCTGAGACACTTTAGATATGACGACGTTTAACGGCGGTTCCCTCCTCGTTGCCACGACCAATGCCGGTAAGTTGCGTGAGATCCGTGAGCTGCTGTCCGGATTGCCGGTGCATCTCCTGTCGCTGGCTGACCTTCCGAGTGTCGACGCGCCTGAGGAAACGGGTGCGACGTTTCTCGAGAACGCGAGGCTGAAGGCGACGTACTACGCTGAGCAGACAGGGCTGATGGTGGTCGCGGAGGACTCTGGCCTGGAGATCGATGCGCTCGATGGTGCGCCCGGCATCTACTCAGCGCGCTACGGCGGCGAGGGGACTCGCTATGAAGAAAAGTTCGCGCTGATCGAGGCCGCGCTGGCCAAGGTGCCGAAGCGGCCGCGCACGGCGCGATTTGTCTGTGCGCTCGTGCTGGCCTCGCCCGACGGCGTGCGCTTCGAGACCCGCGGCACGGTCGAAGGCGAGATCGCCCGGGAGGCCCGTGGCACGGGAGGGTTTGGTTACGACCCGATTTTCTTCTATCCGCCCTTCGGGTGTTCGTTGGCAGAGGCCGGCGCCCGCAAGTCCGAGGTCAGTCACAGGGCTGAGGCATTTCGTGCCTTGCGCCGGTTCCTGCAAGCTCCGAGCGCCTGACTCCGGGTCACGCGACGAGGTGGGCGACAATCGCCCGCTGCATCTCGACGAGCCGGCGGATCCCCACATCGGCCAGGTCGAGCAGCGTGTTCAGCGAATCGCGGTCAAACGGCTGGCCCTCTGCCGTGCCTTGGACCTCGATGAACTTGCCGCGCCCCGTCCTGACCACGTTCATGTCGACTTCGGCCCGCGAATCGTCCTCGTAGGCGAGGTCGAGCAGTGGTTCGCCGTCGACGATGCCGACGCTGATTGCGGCCACATAGTCGTAAAGCGGGATCGCCCGGAGTTGATCGCGGCTGCGGAGGGTCTCGCAGGCCAGCGCGAGCGCGACAAACGCGCCAGTGATGGAAGCCGTGCGGGTACCGCCGTCGGCTTGAATCACGTCGCAGTCGACCCAGATTGTCCGCTCGCCGAGTGCCGACAGGTTGGTCACCGAACGGAGCGATCGGCCGATCAGGCGCTGAATCTCTTGCGTCCGGCCACCGACTTTTCCAGCCGTCGCCTCGCGCTGCGTCCGTGTCCCCGTAGCCCGCGGCAGCATCCCGTACTCGGCCGTCACCCAGCCCTTGCCAGTACCGCGAAGAAACGGCGGCACGCGTTCTTCGACACTGGCGGTGCAGATGACGCGAGTCCGGCCCGCTTCAATCAGCACAGACCCCTCCGCGTGCGACAGAAAATGGGGAGTGATGGTCGTGTCGCGCAGCACATCGGCGGCGCGAGAATCAGAACGCATGTAAGGGATCCTTGGAAATGACGAAGTAGGGCGTGCTACCGGGCGACCACCAATTGTAAGTGCTTCCGCAGCGGGCGTCGCAGATCGAAGTGGCCGGCCAGGGTATCTGCCTCTTTGCCGTCAATCAGCAATTGGACGTCGTGGACTGAGGGAAGATTCACGGCCAGCGCGTTCACGACTGTGTAGATCGTGAGCATTTCGCTGACCAGGCCGCCAGGGTGCGCGTGGTTCACCTCCGCGCTGAGATCAACATAGGCCTCGCCTGCGGGCGTCAAGTAGACGGCACGTAACCGAGTGCCGGCAGGAATGGCCGAGACCAGTGGTGCAGTGACCGGCGCAAACTGCGCCTCGAGAATGGTCCGGGCCTGCGCCGCTGTCTGGTTCGAGTAGGGCACATCCTGCTCGACTTCCGTCAAGTGCTGGCCATCGGCGGCTACGTAGAAGAGACGGGCCTTGATCCGCGGGCCCAGGGTGCCGTCAACGGCCGGCGCGGCGACCGATGCCGGCGGTGCTGCCGCTGGTGCGACCCCAGGCGGCGTTTCGGACAGGCCGACCCACACGCCAGCGACCGCTGCCATAACCGCAACACCGACTGCGAGGGCAATGGCCGTGCGTCTGCCTGTCATGGGTGCGGTTGGCCTGGACGGCTGCGAAAACGGACGATCGCATCGACGATGGCCTGAGCGAGAGTGGATTGGAAGTCGGTCGCGTTCAGCGCGCGCTCCTGATCGGGGTTGGTGAGGAAGCCTGATTCGATCAGGATGGCGGGCATGTTGGCGGATTGGAGCACGCGGAGCGGGGCCTGTTCGACGGGGGTGGCCGTCATGGGCACACGGTCGCGAAACTCGTCCGCCAGCAGGTCCGCCAGCGCCTGCGACTGGTCGCGATGGCCCGCCTGCGCCAGATTCCAGGTCACCAGCTCGATGTCGCGAAACATGCCGCCATAGGCGAGTAGCCGCTCGGCCGGCCTGGCGCTGGTCGAGGTACCGCCGGCAACGCTCTTGGGAAAGTCGGCGACGTAGATCGTGGCACCCGACGCCTCTGGCCGCTGCGAACCGTTGGCGTGCAGGCTGACAAAGAGGTCCGCCTTGTTGTTGTTGGCCAGGGCAGGGCGGTCACTGACCGCGACGAGACGGTCGTCGTCTCGAGTCATGAGGACCCGAATGCCCAGGCGATCCTCGATGGCGCTCTTCAGCCGGCGCGCCAGGGTGAGAGTCAGGTCCTTTTCGAGGGTGCCGGCCGGGCCGATGGCGCCCCGGTCGTCGCCGCCGTGCCCCGGGTCGATGACGACGGTGCGGACACCTGAGCCGCTGGCTAGCCGGGCCGGGACCTCGACGGAGGCGACCGGCGGTGGCGGCGCGGGTTCAAGCGGCCGGGTGGCTGTGGGCACGCTGCCATCCTGCGGCTGTAGATCGATGACCATCGTGTTCGACGCATCGCCAACCTGGAGCGTGCTCTTGAAGCGTGCGACCTTCGGACCAAGATCAATCGCCGTGGTCGTCTTGTCGATCGCTCGATAACCCAGAACGATGCCTGGTATCTGGCCGCCGGGCCACGCCGCATCGATGGCGTCCCCGTCGATGTGAATGGTGAGCCGGTCTGGTGTCTCTCGCGCCACGCTGATGACCGCGCGCGGCATGACCTCGATGCTGACCCTGGCGCCGCCGCCGGAGGGTTCGTGACGCACCGTCACGCGCGGCACGCGCAGGTCGCCAAGGATCACGAGCCGTGACTGGCGCCGCAGCTCGATGCGGGCGTCGTAAATGCCTGAGAGCGCGCGGCTGATGACGTCGAGTGGGACCAGCCACCGCCCGTTGACGCGCACCGGTGGAGACGGGAGGGAGATGACCCGCCCGGCCACCGACGCAATGGTCTGGTCGGGTGTGAGCGCGATCGTCCGGCCTTTGTAGGAAAGCGTCAGCGAGTTGGTGTCGTCTCGAAATGTGGCCTGAAAGGTGACCGCGAGATCCTCCAGGGCCACAAGCTCCCGCCCGCCCTGCACGGTGATTGGAATCGGGCGATGGGGTTCCCGCGAGATGACCGTGAGTGTGGCGGAGGGGGCTTGGCCAGACACACGAAGTGCGGTGGGTGCCGACAGCGCCAGCGCGGCGAGCAACAGGAGCGTGCGGAGGGTATCGCGTAGGCGCAATGGAGGACCCCGGTGTGCCGGAGGTCCTCCATTGTATGGGGTTGGAGAAATGACTAGAAGAACTTGCGGGCCAGGTTGAAGCCCATCGCCAGGTTCTTCGGTTGCCCGCCCCGCGCGATCTGCGCCAGTGTCGTACCGGCGCCATTGGTGAAGTTCAGCTGAAACATGTGACCGCCGGCTCGCTTCTCAATCGCGAAACCGTACTGCCTGACGCCCGGCGCGAATCCGGAGACACGCGGTGATCCTTCGACCGAGACGTAGGTCGTGCCGTGAATCCGCACCCTGGCGCCGATTCCGACAAACGCCGTGTTGTCGTCTACGCCGAGGGCCGCCCCGGTGTTGTGCACCCACGTCGGCACCACGTAGACGGCCGCGACGTCCCCGAGCATGCGGGATACGCTGACACCAACGGCCGGGGCGTAACGCTCCTGGAAGTTGTTGACGCCCTCCACTGACACGACTGCCGACAGTGAAACGGGCGTGCCGGCCCGTTGATGCACGGCATCGACCTTGCCGTACATCTGAATCGTGCGGTCGATGACGGTCCGATAGATGATCGCTTCGACGTGGGGCATCACGCCCATCCGGTACTCGAAACCGACCGCGGCGCCGTCATCGATGCCGAACAGCCGGCTCGCCTGCTCGGAGAAACTCTGGCCGCGAAAGTTTCCACCGAACCGGTGTGTTATTTGGAAGCTACCTTTGCCGGCCGGCAATCTCAAGGTGGTCGGTAGGTTGATGACGCGGAAGTCAGGTTCCGCCAGCTGCAGAGTCGCGTCGTCCTCTGCCACCGCAGCCGCTGCGGGCGGCGCGGCCGGTGGGTCCGCCGCCAGGACCGAGGGCGGAAGTGCCCCGCCGAGAAGGAGTGCCAACGAGAGCGTGATGGATGACCGCATGTGTTTGTAAGCCAATGTGCCTCCATGACCGTGAGGCAAGACTGGGACCACGTGCGCCGCGAGTAGATTGAACGAGTTACGCGGGTCCGGGCTTACCGGACGCGAAAGGCCTTACGTGCATGGGCAGCGGTGGGAAGGCAAGCACGGGCGAAGCCCCGTGGTCTGTTAGGACGCCAGGCGGCGCTTGATGTTCGACCGGTAGTTCTGCTCGAGGTAGTCGACGCCGTCAGCGGTGATGCCGAGCTTTGAATTGTCGCCGCGCTGGATGTAGCCGCGTTTGGCCAGATACCACGTCGTGAACTCCAGGTGCTCGCGCGGCCGTCCCGTGAGCTCCTCGAGGTCGAGGACGAACACGCCAGGGCTGTTGGGTTCGGCGCGGCGGTTGGCGTAGAGCACCTCGAGCACGGTCAGCCGTGTGAAGAGTTCGTTCTCGAAGTCGTTGTCCGCACGGTCCGGTGTCGACACCGCACGCCAGCGTTGCTGTCGCTGCGCGTGGTAGGCGATGTCGTATTGCGCCCGCCTCTCGCTGTCGCTCAAGACGGTGTAGGCCTCCTGCAAGGCCCGAAAGCGATCAGCGCTTCCTGTTTCCTGGTTGTCGGGGTGGAACCGCTGCGCCAGCAGCCGGTACACCCGATGAATGGTCTCGGGTTCGGCATTTGGGCTGATCTGGAGGAGTTCGTAGAAGTCGACGCCGCTCACGCAGCAGTATTCGGCGCTCCGGAGGGATTCTTCATCAGACCCCGTCGCCGTGAACAACGCTGCCTGCTGATGCGCGCGGTTGCGTGGCCTGGTCACGGACCCGGACCGGTACGGCGGGCGCGCGCCACACGTGAACCTGCGTGGCCACGACCCGACCCGCGTCAGCCCGCTTGGTGGACGACCTGCCGCACCGCGTTGGCGAGTCGCTCGATATCAGACAGGTCGTTGTAGATCTGGGCGGAGACTCGTGCCCAGACGCGACCGTGCAGCGCGGTGACCATCACTTCGATCTGGTGGTCAAACAGCAGGCGGTCGCGGACCATGCCGGCCTCCGCCATGGTTTGTCCCGCGCGTTCGGGCAGCATGACCGTCACCATGGTGGGCACCATCGCCTCAGGGACACTGAACTGCGTGTTCCACGCAGCGGCGAGCATGCGGCCGGCGTCCACCGCCAGTCGATGGTTGTACTCCTGCACTGCCTCGATCCCGAGCGAGCGCATGAACTGAATGGCCCGTGGCGCGGCCAGGTGCGCGGAGGGATCGCGAGTGCCCGGGGCGTCGAAGGCCGCTGCGAAGCCTTGATCAAGGCCCCAGGACGCCACGACCGGTTGGAGACCCTCTTGCCGATGGGGTGCGGCCCACAGAATCGCGCTGCTGCGAGGTGTCCACATCCACTTGTGCAGGTTGCCGACGTAGTAGTCCACGCCAAGCGAGTCGATGTGCAGCGGAATCGATCCAGGCACGTGTGCACCGTCGGCCAGCACCGCCACGCCCTTCGACTTCAGGGCTGCGGCGATTTGCCTCAGAGGCAACACCAGCGCTGTCGACGCGACGATGTGGTCGACGATAGCCAGTCGAGTGCGCGATGTGACCGCGCCCTCGACCGCGGCCACGAAATCATCGGCGGGTGAGCCTGCCACAGGCATCGCGGCCGTGGTCACAATCGCCCCGGCGCGTCTGGCGGCATAGCGAGCCGCGTGCGTGACGCCGCCATAGCCGGTATCGGTGACGAGAATCTCGTCGCCAGGGTGCAGGGGGAACGACTGCAGGACCGCGTTGGCGCCAGTCGTGGCGTTGTCGACAAATACCACGTCATCGCCGCGTGCGCCGAGGAATTCGGCAACCTGACCGGCGGCCTCGCGGAGCCACGGCACTGACCGCGTGCTGGTGTTGTGCGGCAGCGGCGCAAGATCGCGAAGGATGAAGGTGGCCGGCTGGCGCTCAATCTGGTCGCGAATCGCCTGCTGCGCGGCCATCACAGCCCGGGGCGTCACACCGACGGTGCCGTGATTGAGATACGTGATGTCAGGGTCGAGTGGGAACTCTGACAAGAACCCGCGGCCAAACGCCGGCGTTGTCGAGCGCATGTGCCATCTTACCGAAGCCCGAAGTCCCGAGCCGGACCTCTACCCGAGGTCGGTGCCGTCGGGCGCCTCTGCGCCAGGTGTCGCCGTGTAGAGGCTCATCAGGAAATGCTGGGCGTTGGCGTGTGCGGTGTCTTCGGCGATCCCGCGCTGGTACTTGTCGTCGCGCAGAATATAGGCGCGGGCTGAATCCTTCAGATACGCATCGAGTACGACATCGCGCAGATGTGCCGCCACGGTCTTGTCGGCGACGCGACAGAGCACCTCAACGCGCCGATCGAGATTCCGCTCCATCAGGTCCGCACTGCCGAGATAGACCTCTGGCGTGCCGCCGTTCTTGAACCAGTACAGCCGCGAATGCTCGAGAAAGCGTCCGACGATGGAACGGACGGAGATGCGTTCGCTGACGCCGGGCAATCCGGGCCGGAGGACGCAGATACCGCGGACCAGGAGGTCGACGGTCGCGCCCGCCTGTGACGCCCGATAGAGCGCGCGGGCCATTTCCGGATCGGTAATGGCGTTGCACTTGATGATGATGTGCGCGGGCCGGCCGGCCCGCGCGTGTTCGGCTTCGCGCTCAATCAGCGCGCGCATCTGCCGCCGCAGCGTCACTGGCGCCACCAGCAGATGGTCGTAGTCCTCGTGGTGCGAATAGCCGGTCAAGTAGTTGAAGACTTCGCCCACGTCGTCAATCACCTGCTCGTTGCAGGTGAACAGACTCAGATCGGTGTAGATCTGCGCGGTTGCGCTGTTGTAGTTGCCGGTGCCAATGTGGGCGTAGCGCCGGACGCTCTCTTGCTCGCGGCGCACCACCAGACACAACTTGCAGTGAGTCTTCAGGTTCTCGACACCGTAGACCACATGGATCCCCGCGCTTTCGAGTCGCGTGGCCCACTCGATGTTGTTTCGCTCGTCGAAGCGCGCCTTGAGCTCCACCAGCACGGCCACTTGTTTGCCGGCATCGGCGGCGTCGATCAGGATGTCGATCAGCGGCGAGTTGCTGCCGATCCTGTACAGCGTCATCTTGATTCCGGTGACGTGCGAATCGGTGGCCGCCTGCTCGAGAAACGTCTCCACGGCCGAGAACGATTCGAACGGGTGATGCACGAGCACATCACGATCCTGGATCTCGTCGAAGACGTTGACGGGCGCGGGCCACACGGTGCGCGCCTGCAGCGGCGCGTCCTTCAGTTTCGGATAGGGCAGCTTCGCCAGTGCCATCCAGTCCGAATAATCCAGCCGGGCGCTGGTCTTCTCGACGACATCGTCTTCGACCTCGAAGTTTTCGACCAGCGTGTGCAGTACCCGCGGCGGCATCGACGACTCCACCTGGAGGAGCGACGGCAGTCCCCGCTGTTGTTGCTTGAGCGTGCGGTCCATGGACTCCATGAGGTCGTCGGCCACGTCGTGGAGCTCGATGTCGGTATCGCGGATGACACGGAATAGGTGCGCGCCGAGCACGTCGACGCCGGTAAACAGCTCGCCAAGGTGCAGGCGAATGATGTCTTCGAGGAACGCGAAGGTGTGGACCGAGCCCTTGCCCGCGGAGCCGTGGGGCAGCTGCACGAAACGCGGCAGCATCTGGGGCACCTTGACGCGCGCGAACTTGGTGCGGCGTTGATAGCGCACCGTCACGGCGAAGTTCTTACTTCTGTTCGAGATGAGCGGGAACGGATGTCCCGGGTCAAACGCCAGCGGCGTCAGTAGCGGGTAGATCTCGGCGCGGAAGTAGAGCAGGAGGAACTGTCGCACGCGGTCGGTGTACTCGGCCGGTTCGAGAATGCGAATGCCCTCGTGCGCAAGCGCCGGGCGCAGGCGGTCGCTCCAGCACATCGCCTGGTCCTTGCGCATTGTTGCGGCGCGGTGGCGGATCTTTCGCACCTGCTCGGAGACGGTCATGCCGTCGATCGCCGCGTCATCAATGCCGGCGCGAAGCTTCCTCAACAGCGTGGCGACACGCACCATGAAGAACTCGTCGATGTTGGACGAGACGATGGCGAGGAACTTGACGCGCTCGAGGAGGGGGTGGGCCTCGCCCAGCGCTTGATCGAGCACGCGCTGGTTGAACTCCAGCCAGCTCAGTTCGCGATTGATGTAGAGGCGAGGATCGTGAAAGTTGATCGATGCCGGTGCGGTTCGTGGACTGCTCATGTCAGGACGTTATGGTAATGCGGGCGGCTATACCGGCGTGCGGTGCGACTCGACATGAGGCGCTGCCCGTCGATCTGGACACGTTGCATTTCTCACCAGCATGGGGGGCCGTCCCTCTCCGCGTCAAGTTGGGGCATCACCAACCCCGCCATCGCTCGGTTCCGGGGTCGGGACTCTGAATTCGCCCGGACCTGGCACGTAGTCGTCTGCGTACTGGCGGAAGACTTCGAGCGCGGACGTATCGATGCGCGGGTTGATGTAGGTGTGGATCCCGTCAATCCACGAGGCCGCCCATTCCGCGGGCACGCGCGAGCGAACCTCGTCGAGCAGCGCGTGGTCCCGTCGCCGTGCGGCGATGGCCATCATCTCGCGGTGGTGGATCTCGCGGAAGTGGCGAAACCCGAAGTCGTCCGGCTGCGACAGCTTGCCCCGTACGAAATCACGAAGGAGACGACGAAATAGCGCATCGGTGCAGTGCGGGGCGATTGAAAGCCCGTGGTAGATCTTCAACAAGGACAGATGGAGATTCTTCTCTGTCGGCCGCCCTGGCAACACGCTCAGTTGATGTGCCGCCAATTCGGGGTACCTGGTCGATAGCATCTTCTGCACGAGGTTGGCGGGTAGCACCGCGAGCGGTCCGTGCAGCGTCAGCTCGACACCGAGTGCCTGCAACAGGTTGGTTAGCTCGGACTGCCCCTGCGGAGAGCCCACGTCGTAGTACTGCTGCCAGGGATGATGCAGCGGGACTTCCGCCAGCGCGCCTCCGAAGTAGAAGTGCCGGGCCCCAGACATCAAGGCGGGCATGACCCGCTCGGCGAGCGCCCCCCAGAACGGCTCTGATATTTCGGTCCTCGGTAAGTCAGGAGGCGCGTTCTCCGCGCCTCCAGTCGTCAGTCGCGGCGTCCGACCAAGCTCCCGAAGCAGTCCGAACAGCAAGCGGCTCTCCTTCCCGCCGCCAAGCGCCAGGATGCTGCCCTTGCCACGAATGTCGTAGGTCCGTTCGATGGTGTCGGCCTCGACCGTGATCGACAGGCCGCTGTTGGCGGCGCGCTGGACAAAGAAGCGACGGACCCGTTCGAGGACGGCATAGCGAAACCGAATGACAGCCGTGTCGTAGGGAGTCTTGAAGAGCGGCCCCCCGTTCCTCGTCAGGTACATCAAGGGAAACACGCTGTCCCAGACCTCGGCGTGCGCGACGGTGAAGTTGGTGGCGCGAAAGCCAAAGCGCAGCGTCGTGCGCGCCGGCGAGCCGAAGCCCCGCGCGATGGATTTCAGACGGTAGACGGCCGTCGCCGGAGTGAACGGCGCGCCGGACACATCACAGCGGAATTCGTATCGATCGGGTGCCTTGATGGGGCGGTGAACATCGAGACGCAGGACGGCGCCGTTGGCCATGGGTTAGGGCCGCACGATGAGCGCGCGTTGCTCGAAGACTTCGGCCAACGGCGCCTCGTGAAACGCTCGGACGTCGTCTCGGGCGCTCTTGTCTGGCGAAATCGCGGCCCCGATTGTGACCACGCCGTTACGCGACAGGAGCCTGGCCACGTGACCGATGCGTCGGACGTTCGTGTCGCGGTCGGCCCTCGAACCCGAGCCCCGTGCTGAGGGTGGCGCGAATCTCGTCGCCGTCGAGGACTTCGCCGCGGCGACTGCGGTCGCGACACGTGCGGCCGAGCGCTTCAGTCAGCGTCGACTTGATGTAGCGACGAGGATCGTGAAACGTGATCGATGCCGGTGCGGTTCGTGGACTGCTCATGTCAGGACGTTGTGGTGATGCGGGCTACTATACCGGCGTGCAGGGCCCTTCCGATGATTGACACAAGTGTAAACGGGGTGGTGGTCACGGTGCGGGTGATGCCGCGAGCCTCGAAGGCGGGCCTGGCCGGCGTGCGCGACGGCGCCCTGCTGGTGCGGCTGAACGCGCCGCCTGTCGATGGCGCCGCTAACGAGGAGCTCATGGCGCTCCTCGCCAAGGCCTGCGGCGTGCCGAAACGTGCCGTGAGTATTGTGTCAGGCGACCGCGGGCGGCTGAAGCGTATCGCGATCGCGGGCGTCGATGTCGTGACCGCCGTTGCCCGGCTGCGCTAGATCGCTCTTCGGACCTCGCTATTTCTGATCTTCTCCACGATGTCGCGACCAAGCACCGATTGGATCCGCGTCCACAGGAGCGGTGTGCGCCCGGCAATCGCGAGCAACTCATCGCGCGACCATCGCCGGACCCGAACCACGCCCACGGCGTCGACGTCCGCGTTGGCTGCCTCGCCTGTCAACAGACTCATCTCGCCGATGAAGGCGCCGGGCGACAGGATGGTGACCGGTTGTCCCTCGCGGCTCACGTGTGCCACGCCGTCAAGCAGATAGTAGAGCGAGTCGGGCCGCGAGCCCTCGCGGATCAGTGGTCTGCTGTCCAGGCGCTCCTCGCGTCCATGCGTCCAGAGCCTGAGAAATTCTTGCGGCGTCATGGCGGCGAAGTGCTGTTCGTAGAGCAGGCGTAGCTCCTCCGGCAACTCCACGCGTCGTCGTTCGCGGAAAATCTGCCAGATCATGACCGCGTTGATACAGAAGAACAGCGTGTTCCAGGCGACGATGACGCGGAGGCCGGTCGCCCAGGCGTAGACGACGATGAGGGCCTGTGCGGCGAGCAGGAGACTGCGAAGGGACAACAAGTCGCGCGTGATGAACGCGCACAACATCAGGAAGTACCCGAGGTTGGCAATCAGCGTGAGCATGGGTGCGCGAGTCGTCTCTGGCGAAAGGCGATCAGTCGACGAAGTCAGGGAGGCCGAGGATTTCTCGGAGCGCCTGCTCGATCTCGAGCGGGATGCACGGCTTGGCGAAGAAGCGCGCGCAGCCTTCGCGTTCGGCGCGCTCCTGGGTGGCCTGATCGGCGTGACCTGAGACCATCACGATGGGAATCGCTGCGGTGCGGACGTCGTGCTTCAGGCGGCGGACGAATTCCCAGCCATCGAAGAGCGGCATCGCAAGGTCGGTGATGATGGCGGCAGGCTGAAGACCGGGCGCAACGGCCAGTGCCTCGAGCGGGTCGAACATGGGCCGCGCATCGAAGCCGACGCCGCCCAGATACACCGCGTACATCTCGCACGCGTCGCGATGATCGTCGACGATCATGACAATCGGTTCCGGCGGAGCGTCAGTGTGGGTCTCGATGGGTCTCAACCTATCACGGACGCGCAAGGGACATGAGCTGATACGTGCCTGGCGCCTGTCGCTCCGCATCACCCGCGGCCACCAGCGCGTGATTGCCGAGCCCCGCGTCGGTGCGCGACAGGCCGGTCACCCGCGCCAGTTCGCCGCGCACCGTGAGACCGGCACCAGTGAGAAAGCAGCGTGCGACCTCTCGAAGCGCGACCTCGCGGCTGACCGTCTTTGCCGAGAACTCGTCTGGAAAACGGCCTTCCGCCACGGTCCAGAGGTATGTGAACTTGGGTGAATAGAGCACCTCGGCGGGAATAACGATCATGGCGGCCTGCAGTTCGTCCAGGGCTCGCAGGAACACCTGTCGATCCTCGATCTTCGCGTCGTCTCGCAGATCGGAGGTGCCCATCTCCCATTCCTTGCGGAGGGCCTTGAGTACCGCGCGTGCGGGAGCGCTCAGTCGTGTCTTCTCCTCCGATCGGCGGATGCCCCAGAGTGCGCGAAAGTATGGAATCATGCGCGGAGCGACGAACGTGGCGCGGCCGCGTGCGAGCTTGCCGTAGTAGACCTTCCCGCGGCGGATGACTTCGTCTTTCAGCCGCCAGGTCTGTGCGGCCTCAGGGTCCTTCTGGACGTGGCGCGGCAGCACGGCGTCCCGGCGCCCGCAGACGGCGATGTAGAGCGACGCGCCGGGGCGGCGCGAGTCCGTCAGGCAGGCGGTGAAGCCGACCTCGTGCACGAACTGTTCGACGTCGAGGACGCTGTCCACCTGACGAGCCGCTTCGCGGCGCCAGCGGATGTCTCGGAAGTCTTCGATGTCGAGCGGAATCGGAATCCCCATCCGCCGAGAATTGTGACACTGGGCGTCGGGTCGCGCCACTTCGCCTAGGCGCGCGATCGTTTCCTGAGGTACATCATCGCGTCGGCGTGCGCGACCACTTCGGCGGCTGACATTCCGGCGCGCCAGTCACCGACGCCGATCGAGGCGTCGATGCGCACTTTCTCCAGGCCTGTCTTGGTCTCGATGGTGTAGTCGCCGACGACCCACTTCTCGATCCGGTCGACCAGCGCCTGTGCTTCCTGGCGCCCGCCGTCGAGGACCACCACAAACTCGTCACCGCCCCAGCGGCCGACATGGTCTGTGGGTCTGCTGTTGGCCTTGAGGTCGGCGCTGAATTGTTTCAGCAGTTCGTCTCCGGCCGCATGGCCGAGGCGATCGTTGACCGCCTTGAAGCCATCCAGGTCGAGGAGTGCGACCAAGAACGGTCGTCCCTCAGAAATCCGTCGTTCGATGAGCCCCTCTGTCTTGCAGCGACTGAAAAGACCGGTCAGCGGATCGCGAGCGGCGTGCTGCTCGGCCAGTTCGAGCTTGTCCTGGTAGGTGACGATCTTGGCCTGGAGCTCGGTGACCGAGGCGCGCGCCTGTTGGGACATTTCTTCGGCTGAGGCACGGAGCTCAGCCGCGCTCCTGACAATCGAGGTGCGCAGTTGCGCCAGGTCGTCAAGGGTGGCGAGGCCTTCAAGCCGGGCGGTGAGGACCTGGAATCGCTTCGAGTGCTTGTCGTCAGTCGAGGTGATGCTGGCGGCGGTGCGGGAGAGGACGACCAGGAGTTCCTTCGCGTGCTCCGTCGTCTGCTGCACGTGTGCCTGCGCCAGGTCACCCCACCGTTGAAATTCCTGGACGACGCAAGCGTCGGTGCTGGCGACGGTTGCCGGATCGGCGGCCTCGATGAGCGCGTCACCGAGAGCCGTCAGCCGGGGCTGCAGCTCTGGGTCGACCGTTGGGCAGGCCTTGGCTGCAGAGAGGCCCGCGGCCGCAAGCGCCGAGCGGTACGCGTCAACCATCGCCGGCAAGAGCTCGGCGTGTTGGCGGGCGTGGTCGCCGTCGCGGCGATCGAGGTAGCGCTTGAGCGAGATCATGCAGAAGTGTGTGGGCGAGCCCGTCCGCAGTAGTAATCGGCGTTCTCGCGCGTAAGGTCAGTCCGTGTGGCTCGAGGCCGAAGGGGGGGAGCTGGTGGTGCGCGCCGTGGAGTGGTGCGCCCGGCAGGATTCGAACCTGCGACCTTTGGCTTCGGAGGCCAACGCTCTAATCCAACTGAGCTACGGGCGCAAACGAGGGAAGAACCGCAGTATACACGCTGAGGTAAGATTCGCCGCGCAGCGGCGCGTGATCTACATTCTCTACTTCTCGATCGGTGCGGCTGCCTTTGGCGCCGTGATCGGTGGCCTCGTCGCACGGAGCCTTCGTCGCGCGTGTTGGGACGGCCTCATTGCCGCGGGCGTTTTCCCGAGCACGCTTGTCGGACTGGTCGCGTTGCCGGGCACGTTCGCGTATTCAGCGGAGTGCGCCGTCGTTGTCACGGCGCTGACGATCTTCTTTGTGGAAGGCCGATTGAGAAAAGCGCGCGCGGCCAAGCCATGACCGTGTGATAGACTCAGGTTTTGTGTCGGTGGCCTTGTCGCCGGCAGTGCCTTCCTCCACGGTTCACGTGGGCCGGTAGCTCAATTGGCAGAGCAGCAGACTCTTAATCTGCGGGTTGACGGTTCGATTCCGTCCCGGCTCACCAGATTTCTTTAAGAAATCTTGAAATCTTTGTCGCACCTCGACGGCACGAACGGGGCTTGACACACAAACTGACACACTACGGGGCTGAAGGCCGGTCGAGCACCCAGCGGACGTACCGAAATCGCTGACCGCACGTACTGAGGCCGGGCGGTAGCCGTCCATAATCCAGCACCATACGAAGCGGCGAATTCATGGATTGGGTTTGCTGCTGACGTAGTGCCGCGCCAAAGCCTCCGCGTGACTACTTCGCCCCTGGAGGTATCGGCGACGGTGAATGCTGTCGACGAATAGGTCGGTAGTACTGGTCCACGTCTCTTCTTCGTCTTGGCCTTCGATCCGGACTAGCGCTATACCGAGGTCGTCGCCAAAGAACGCCTTTCCACGGCCGACGGCCTGCTCCATCGTCGCATCCCACGTCTCGACGTCCGCAGCCATTAGGCTCCTGGTCTTCACGTGTATGCGCCCGATGGACTCGACGTACTCGCGGATCATCGGCGTGATCTGAACCATCTTTCCAATCGGTTTGAGTTCAGCCGCAACACTCTTTTTGAACTTCGGATCAGCTTGAAGGGATGCAACTGATAACGATGGCGTTATCGTATGCCTGACGTGGCGGTTATTCCCGTCGGTGTCTGCCGACAACAGGAATGACAGTTCGTGAACCGGGAAGCTTCGATGCTGGGTGTAGTTACGAATTGCTTCCATCGTGCGAAAAGACAGTCTTCCGTCGTACTCCTTGCCTCTCTCTTCGCTAAACACCTGCGCCGGAATTGACTGCGGCCCGTAGAGTTCGTGTAGTTCCCGGTCGACATGGTCCAAGAACAGCCGAATCGCTGACAGCAGATTCATAAGCCGTCGGTTGACGGTGTGAATGTCGTCCTGGATTCGTGACCAGTCGTTTTGAGAGAAGACGAGTCGGCTTTGCGCGATTGAAAGCAGTTCAAGTTCGTACTCGCGGAAGTTCTCAAGAACGACGTTGAACTTTTCTTCAATGCTGAGCGCTGCCGCTATGCCCTGCCGTGACCGCACTATGCTGTCGAACTCGGCTTCGGTCATCTGAAGTTCTCCCTGTGACCCCAATATGAGCCTCAGGATTGAGAATCTGACAGCAGCACTCATCGGAATAGCCCACCCATTCGCGCCCTCATCAACATTAGAATCAATACGACACCCGCTTGCTAGCGCTTCGATCCCGACAGGATCTCGTCCATCCTTGCCGCTGCGTCCTCCTGCATCGCCGGCAGGACGTGGCTGTAGGTGTTCAGCGTCAGCGAGATTTGAGAGTGTCCGAGCGTTTCCATGACGACACGCGGGCTGACACCCTGAGCGAGCATCAATGTCGCGCAAGAGTGCCGAAGATCATGGATCCGAATCATTGGCAGGTTCTGAGCCCTCAGGACGGTCTTGAACGTCCGAGTAATGTTCCGGGCGTCGAGCGTCGTGCCGATTGGAGTCGTGAAGATGAACCCGGAATCCTGCCACTGCTGGCCCGCAGCCATTCGCATCTCAAGCTGTCTGACCCGGTGACGTTTGAGCGCTCGAACCGCCATCGCCGGCAATGCAATCGTCCGGGGGCTTCTCGACGAGGCAAGCTTCAACTTCGAACCGGGTCGCAGCTGCTCACCATCACGGAGCAGACGATCGTAGACGAGTTCGGCGGCGAGAACCGCGGCGCATTGCTCTACGCGGGCTCTCCGTAGCCCCCAGCGGCCTCCCGATACCCACGCGGGTACCTGCCCAGGAATGATTCGTCGTGGCCGCAGACCGCCTCGGTTCCCCATTTGCCCGTTCTCTATTCCTACCGAAATCAACGAGTGTTTAGTGAAGTTCGATCACGACCGACTCGCGCAACGCTGTGCGATACCTCCCTAGCGTGTCGGACAGGATGACTTCATCATCGGACACTGACTTTGTAGCGTAGAGCGTGACCCCTGGGAGATCAGTCACCGGTCTAACGTCGATGAAGCCGTTTCGCTGCCGCCACGTGGCAATAGGAGCGCTCCATCGATTGTTGCCCATGCCCACGACGAGCGCGTGGGCGTGCCAGGAGCCGCCCTTGAACGCCTAGCTATGGCCCGTTGATAGGGGCCAGGACATCGCGTCCACAATGCTTGCAGACGATTGCAGCGTCTTGGATCTCCTCAGCGCAATAGGGGCAGGTCTTCATCAACGTTTCCCTTTCTGCGCCCGGCGCGGCGCAATACCTTCAGCGGCACCCTTTGCGCTCGACCGAGTCCTTACACCTTTTTGTAGTCCCCATACCGGATTTCGTGCTAAGGTGCGCGCGCTATGTAACCTTCGTCCCTCTTTGCCACCCGCGCGTGAGCCTCAGCGACGCCTCTTTCGAGCAGTACGACTCGGACCAATTGGAGGATTCTGTGAGACTACTCAGATTGCTCGTTCCGGCGCTCGCGGTAATGGTCCTGCCAAGCCTTGCAATCGCGCAGACGGCCGGAGGAATCACAGGCGTTGCCCGTGATACGAGCGGCGCCGTGTTGCCTGGCGTCACGGTTGAGGCATCGAGCCCGGCCCTGATTGAAAAAGTCCGCCAGGCGGTTACAGACGGCCAGGGACAATTCACCATTACGGACCTTCGGCCAGGCACCTACACCGTCACTTTTATCCTACCCGGATTTGCGACCTACAAGCGCGAAGGTATTGAGATCAGTACGGGCTTCACGGCTACGGCAAACGCCGAAATGCCCGTGGGTGGGCTAGACGAAACGCTGACCGTCACGGGGGCAAGCCCTCTCGTCGACATCCGCAATGTGCGCGCCCAGCAAGTGTTGAAGACGACTTTCCTCGATTCGCTGCCGACGGGAGGTCAGAACTTAGCGGTGATCGCTTCTTTGACGCTGGGAGCTGTGCCGACCAACAACGATGTGGGCGGTGACAAGAACGAGATCACGAACCGCATCACGCTGCACGGCGGGCGCGCGCTGGACGGCCGGCAGAACCTCGACGGGATGTACACGAACCACTTTGGCGGGGTCGGTGGAGGGCGCAGCTATGCCTACAACATGACCGGCGTGCAAGAGGCCGTCCTTGATACCGGCACCAGTTCTGCCGAAAGCGATACCGGTGGAGCCAATCTCAACCTCGTACCGAAAGACGGCGGCAACCGATTCTCGGTGTATAGCACGGCCAACTACAGCAACCACAGCCTCTCGTCGACTGGTGTCCCGGACGAACTCATCGCTCGCGGCGCTCAGCCGACGTCGAGCCTGAAGCTCGTCTACGAACTCGGCATCGGCGTTGGTGGCGCGATCAAGCGAGACAAGCTGTGGTTCTACCTGGCCAACCAGTGGTGGGGATCGCAAACAGCCTCGGTCAACAACTACTTCAACAAGTCGACGAATCCGTACGTCTACACGCCCGACCTGACGCGACCGGCCTATGGCGACTCCTTCTACCGTGACAACGGCGTGCGCCTGACGTGGCAGGCTGCAGCGAAGCACAAGGTGACACAGACCATTGCCCATCAGCTCGGCTGCCAGTGCTGGTTGAACCTGGCCTTGGGTGTGAGCCTCGCACCGGAAGCATCGCTCGACTCCGTCAACGGTCCCACCCTCCTCACACAGACGACGTGGACCTACACGGCGACAAGCAAGCTGCTTGTCCAGGCAGGGCTGTCGTTCCTGGGCACCCATATCAGTGTCCCTGGTGTGGGTGGTTACGCCCTGACGAAGCGCCCGTTGACCTCACGGGGGACGGAGGTCGTGCCAGGTCCGAACGTCTTTGCGATTCGGGAGCTCAGCACCGGCTACTCATGGGGCATGGCGGCAGGAAACCCGGGCATCTACGCCTACTATGACGACCCGAATTTCAACCAGCGCCTGTCCGCGTCGTACGTCACGGGTTCGCACGCAGCCAAGGTGGGTCTGCAAATGTTCCGGGGGGCCAGTGACCGAACCGGGATGCAGGTGCAGAACAACAACCAGGTGAACTACTCGTTCAGCAACGGTTCACCCGCGTCGTTGACGCAGTGGGCCGGGCCCATCTACCAACGCGTGCAATTGAGGTCCGTCGCGCTATTCGCACAGGACCAGTGGACGATCAAGCGGCTGACGCTCAATATCGGCGGGCGCTTCGATCACTTCCAGGGGTTTACGCCAGCGTTTGACATTCCTGCAGGGCCATTCACCTCCCCGCGTTCAGTACCCGAA
Organism: Vicinamibacterales bacterium; assembly: GCA_040081555.1. Taxonomy (GTDB): domain Bacteria; phylum Acidobacteriota; class Vicinamibacteria; order Vicinamibacterales; family CAVVIG01; genus CADEEX01. The sequence continues at coordinate 22,375 of JBEBGG010000008.1, read as the reverse complement.
GTTCGGGACCTACCGAACTTCAAGGACCTCACACCGCGTCTGGGCGCCGCGTTCGACTTGTTTGGCAACGGCAAGACGTCGGTCAAGGTCGCGTTCGGCAAGTATCTAGCCGGCCAGGGGGACGGACAGGCCGTGCTGGTGGGCCCCGGTACCGGCATTGTCCAGAGCGTCACGCGTACCTGGAACGACGCGGACCGCAACTTCGTTCCGGACTGTGTCTTGACGAACCTGCAAGCCAACGGTGAGTGCGGTCGAGTCAATAATCTGGCGTTTGGCCAACCCGTGACAAACATCACGCTGGCGGACGACGCGCGCTCGGGGTGGGGCGTGCGGGAGTATAGCCATCAGACATCCGTGCAGCTCCAGCAAGAGTTGCGGCCAGGTCTTGGCATCGCCATCGGCTACTTCCGTACGTCGTGGGGGAACCAAACGGTCGATCAGAACACGGCCGTCGCCGCGTCGGATTTCACCGAGTACTGCATTGCCGCGCCCACCGATCCCCGCCTCGTGACAAACGGCAACCAGATCTGCGGTTTCTACGACGTCAACCCGAACAAGTTCGGTCAAGTGAACCGTGTCGTCACCAGCGCCAGCAACTTCGGCACGCCGCACGAGATCTACAACGGCGTCGACATGGCGGTGAACGCTCGCTGGGCGGAAGGGGCGTTGCTGCAAGGCGGTGTCAGTGTCGGGCGGCAGACATTCGACTACTGCTACGCGAACGGGCGTCCTGATCTGACACCAGAGGATTTCCCCGCATCGTATCCGCGTTCGGCGGCGTTCTGCCGTCCGCAGTCGCCCTGGTGGGACGGTAGCGGATCGCAGGCCAAGCTTACCGTCGTGTATCCGCTCCGCTGGGGTGTCGTGGTCAGCGGCATGTTCAAGGATCTGCCCGGTAAACCCCAGGTCGCGAATCTGGTATTGGGGACGGCAGTGATTGCCCCGTCCCTGGGGCGCAATCTTTCGGCATGCCCGGCCACAGGTACGTGCACGGCGACGGCGACGCACGCGTTGATTCCCGCAGGTGGCAGTGGCGCACCGACGCAGTTCGACATGCGGACCCGCGAAACCGATGTCCGTTTCGCCAAACGTTTTCGAGTCGGGCGCGCTCGGTTGGAAGGGATCTTCGACGTCTACAATGTCTTCAACAATCGGGCGCCTCAGAGCACGGTGACGACGTACGGCAGTGCCTGGTTACGCCCGACGTTGCTGCTCGGAGGTCGCCTCTTCAAGTTTGGTACGAAGGTGGAGTGGTAGCGCCAACGGCGGGGATGAAACGGAACCTCAGCGGGCGCGGGCGGCGAGGGACGCGAGGACCGCGGCGAAGCCGGGGTGCGAGCGGAGATCGCTTAGCAGAGGGTCTATGGGGATGAGCCAGCCCGCGGGGCTTGGCGACGCGTCTCGTAGGGGATGCTATGGGTCGATGGCGGCGAGGAATAGCGTGATGCGCCGAAGTCTGGCCGTTCGCGTCTTGACGTTCGCGCTGTTCGGCGCCCTCATTCCCATCGGGGCCACTGCTAGCTCGATTCTTATCAACGGCAGCTTCGAGCTGACTTCCTCCGACATGCCCGGCAGCGGAGAACTTCTCGCTGGATCAACCCAGATCACCGGCTGGACGGTCAGTGGGACCAGCCTTTCCAACGACGTTATTGACTGGCTTGGTCCGGGCGGCGGGGGGCCGCTATGGAACGCATCAGACGGCACGCACCTCGTCGAACTCGACGGCCGAAACTCCCTGAACGGCGCGATCTATCAAACCTTTGCGACGCTCGTAGGCCAGACATACCAAGTGTCCTTTGATTTGTCGGGTAATCCTGGGGACGGTCGGGGCACGCTTGGCAACGGTCTACCACTCGTCAAGCAGGTCCGTGTCGCCGTGGGCGGCGTCACGCACGACTACCAGTTTGATTCCACCGGCCTGACGACGGTGACGCTCCTGTGGCAACCGATCTCATTCGCCTTCATTGCGTCCGGCACCACCGAAACCCTCAGCTTGACGAGCCTGACGCCGACACCCAACAGCTACGGTGCATTAATCGATGACGTGCGTGTCGAACCCTCCCTCACGGCCGTTCCCGAACCAACGTCGGTGCTTTTGCTCGGCACCGGCGGTCTACTCGGCGTGGTCGGGCGACGGTGGCGGCGAAAGAATCACTCACCGTGAGAATTCGTCGGCGCCGAGCCGAAAGTGATCGTCGGCAACCCGGATGACCGGCACCTCTCGACGTCACACGTCGAACGTCAGAAACTCACGATGCGGATGCACATGCGCCGCGGCGTCTTGGCATACCCCTACGTATACCCAAGCCGATGGCATCAGGGGGATGTCGGCGGACGAAATGAGACACATTCCCGTGAATTCCCAAAGGAATGGCACCGCTCGGACACGCTCGGACAGCCTTCTGAAAGCTCTTAATCTGCGGGTTGACGGTTCGATTCCGTCCCGGCTCATATCCCTCGCTTGCGCTCCGGATATTTCGCGCGGGACGTCCTCAGCCCGATGGCTCCGCTCTCCGAGCTCGCCATTCGGGTCGATTCCGTCGTCATTCGCTTAACCGCTCTCGCGCAGCGAGTGTTGGTTGAGCCTCGCCGAATTCAGCCGGGTGCCTCCGCTCTTTCGAGTTCGGCACTCAGATCGATTCCGTCCAGGCTAACCAGATCTTCATTACGACAATCTTGGATTCATCAGGGATGCGCTGCCTGCGCAAGCAACGCCGCGCGCCTCACCGAGACGTAGCCCAGCTGCCAGGGCCACAGAGAACAACGCGCCCAGATGATTCTTCTTCGCGGCGGCGAGGAATGACCTGGCGTCCGTTGGCGTCAGCGTTTGAATCCGATGGGGCACCGCAGCCAACGCAGCGGCGTTGCGGAACACCAGTCCCCATCGCTCGGCATCGCTAAGCGCCGCACGAAGCACGCCTCGCATGTAAGCGATGGTTCGGGCCGAAAGCCCCTCCTTGCTCTTCCGGTCGATCAGTTCCTGCCACATGCTGCGGCGTGAGTTCATCGAGCATCACATGGCCCAACAGCGGGTTGATGCTTGTCTCGATGTGGTGTTTGTAGCCGGCAAATGTGCGTGGTCGCAGACGCGGCTTTGCCGTGTCCGTCAACCACGCCGTCAGAAACTCGTGAACTGGCTTCCTACCAGTCAGTGCCACACCCGTCTTGAATCTGGTGCGCGCTGGTCGCGCCATCCAGATAGCGAGTCACCTGCTGCAGGCTGATGGAGTGCTTGGTGGCCGGCTCGCGAATCTCCATGTCCAGCACTGTTGCCGGCCCAATTCTCTCCAGCGCTGGGTCTCTGCTGAAGGCCGTCATCGCCGTCACCGCCGCTTCGTAGAGCGACTCGGCGTCTACGCTCACGCTGTGGACGATGCCTTTGATGCCCTTGAAGCTGACGGCGCAAACGCGGGTTGGCACGGCGAGGAATCGCAGCAGATTCGTCTTTTGTTCGCCAACTGCGGCTCGGCTACAATGCGGCCCGAATGCAACTCGGCTCTCGCTCCTCGCAGCGGAGCGCACTCTTCAACATTTTCTGAGCTGCTATGGCCGAATCATGGTGAGTGCCGCCAGCCAACAAGCGGTCCTATACGTGGACCTTCTCGGATTTGGCGCGATGACGCTGAATAGCGAGGACCTCCCTTTCCGCGTGCCGCCCTACGAAGTTGGCAATTGGCAAGAGGACTATGGCGCGGGCTCACAGTTCTGGAGCGAGAAGAGCCCTGTCAGTTACCACCTGTTCGTGTTTCACCGAAAAATCGAAGGCTTACTCCACAGAGCCGCTCGGCAGGGTGATTTACGCGCCATGCTGTTCTCAGATGGCGCATTCGTTGTGATGCCCAGCCTTGAGCGACTGGCGGTCCTCTCGGGTGACATCATGCGAGTGTGCCTCCTCAATCGCCTACCTGTTCGAATGGGTCTTGCAGTGGGGACATTCCAACCAGTCAAGTTTGGCGCCGAGACCATCGGCGACACCGGAATCTACACGTCGCTCTTCTACGGCACAGGGGTTGTCAGGGCTCACTACGCTGAGTCAGACAAGAAAACAAAGGGAATGCGAATCCTGGTTCATCCGTCCGCGATTGCGACGCTTCCAGGCGACTTTGATGGGTTCAAATCGTCTCCGTTTGAGCGCATCAAATACCGGTTCGCGCCACTATCCGCTCGCTCCGAGCCTGCATCGCATGAGTTCGAATATTTGTATCGCCACAACCCCCCAAGCTGGAAGCACCCCGGAATCGACAACTCACATCTGGAGGATCAGAAGCTCTGGGATGCGGTAGTGCGGATGAAGACGAGAGCACCGTCCGACTCGAAGGTGCAGGTTCACTACGACGAGACGTTGCTGGCCATCAATCGAATGCGCCTAGCGGTGGGTCGCCCAGCGTTTGCACTTGAAGACATTTCGGCACAGGACTCGCGTGGCTGATCCGTATGCGATGCAGTCTTTTCCGAAACTCGTCGAATTGGCGAGTTCTCTGGCTCCTCGAGAAAGAGCCGTTTCAATTCTCAACTATTGGCACCGGTTCCCAGACGGTCCAATGCCTGAGGACCAAGCGCGCACCGAACTGACGGACTACTTGGGGCTGACTGAAGGCTTGATGGCGGAGATCATTGCCTCGCGGTCGATCCCCTTCTGGCTTCTCGCCATTCGGCTTACGCCGACGCAACAGCGCGAAACCAGAGTCCCGATGACTGAAGGCGTCTCTCTTCTCCGATTGGACGCTGCAATTCAGAAATTCTCTGCGTTGGCTGAGTGCAAAGACGTTGGATGGTCTGACGAAGTCTCTCTTGCGGCCATGTTCATGGGCCTGTTCCAAGAGTCCGCCACGCAGGACACTATCGACGACCTCCGCCGCCGCCGAAGGTTGGTCCTCGCAAGCTTTGGTCCCCAAGAGTTGCTTGACGTTCACGTGCTTCGTGTCCTTGCGCGCGAACTGCAATCGGCCAACGCAATGAGGCGGATGCTGAATTGGGGTGAACGGTTCGGCGTGCAAGATGGCCGGCCGATGGTGACTGCGTCAAAGCCATTCCGGCGCGCAGCAAGCGTCTATCACGCCCGTCTCGGTCGTTTTGAGGCAACTTCCACGGGCACGGTGATTCCGCCTTCAGCGACACCAGCCCTCGGCGCCTTTTTCCCCAGCTATACCCCTACCTCTCTCGAAGAAGCGGGCAATTACATGGCCTTTGCGGCTGAACGCCTTGTCGGCGAGCGCCTGGAGTTCACGCCGCCCAACTTCACTTGGTCGCCCATTGCATTAAACCAGCTGTATCACAGCCACCGCGCCTTCGAGGAGCCATTCGCAGCCCGCAACAAATGCTCGTTGCTCGCTGCGCTTTTCGTCATGTGCTCCCTCAGCCACGCTACGGTGTCGTCATGGAGACGAGACCCCGATCAATTCGCAGACGATTGGTCCAATGCCGTAACGACGTTCGACAACGACAGGGCGCTGATTCGGTTTGTTCTGGAGGCGAGCGCTGGAGTTCCCGCGACCATGCTGGATGCGCCACGCCCATCACAGCGGGAGCTGCTTGCGGCTATTGAGTTTATGACTCTGAAGGAAAGCACCCGGGCCGACATCGATGTTGCTGTCGGTGCGGGTGCTTTCCCAATCGTGTCGTCCGGTGCTCTTCGACTTGTCGATCACGCACAAATGATCAGATTCATAAACAGATTGTTCTTGGACGTGAGGCCTTTCAATCAGAACTTCAAGGGTGATGCGCTTGAAGAACTGACTCGGGCCAATCATCCCTTGGCTCTGCCATCCACCGCGCTCAGCGGAAACGATGGCTCAAAGAAGCAAATCGATGCGGCCTACATCAGAAGCTCTGTCTTGGTCGTTGCTGAGTGCAAGGCTGTTGGACTACACGTGAGCTTCCACCGTGGTAGTCCTGATAGGGAGCTGCATCGCCTAAATGAAGTGCGAGGAGCGATTCAGGAAGCGGATCAGAAGGCGCGATGGCTCTCGACGAGACCGAAGGGTCGCAACTATGAGATCCCCGATTCTGTTCAATGGATTTGCCCAGTGGGGATTACGCCATTCGTGGAATTTGTGCCGCCGCAAGAGGACTTCTACTGGTTGCATTCGCTTCGAGTCCCGCGTGTTATGCGTCCGAGCGAGTTGGCTGAATCGCTTCAACGGGATGACGTCTTCGTGCCGAGTTGCCTCAACCTTGTCCCATTGGTCCGTTGACAGACATGGTTGACGCTTCGCAGATCCGAATCTAGAACGATTGTGCTGGAAGCCGAAGACAATGGCGCCACAAGCGCCTACGTGCCGGGGCTGCCGGTCTACGTCGCCGCCGACAGTGCGGCGAAGGCAGAACGCGCTATTCGTTCCGTCCTGGCGGCCTATCTGGAGGCACATTCGGACACTCGACCGGGTGCACGGGTCCGTGTCGTGCGCCTCCAGAGCGAAGGGCCAGCGTGGTGGTCGCCCACCGAAGACCGCGCCCTCGTTCCCACGAGCCGGAAAAGACATCTCGCTGAGTCGGCGGCTGACCCGCCCCTGCTCATGCGACCGAAGAGCCAAGAGGTAACCTGTATGAGAGCGAATCGATTCGTGGCGTTAGTACTGGCTTGCAGCCTCCTGGTATCAGGCTGCACGAGCATGAAGGCGATTCACCTCTCGACGGCTCCTGGCCAGCCGGTCTACTGGCCACTGAAACCGGGCGATACCGTCGTCGTGCAAACCGTAGATGGCGTGCAGGCGTCGTTTGTGGTTGATCGGATCGACGGCGATTCCATCGTGGCTCGCGGAGGCACCACGTTCACTCGCCAAGACATCGTTCGACTTGAGCGCCGCGGGCTCAGTGGCCCGAAAACGGCGGTCCTGATTGGGGGACTTGCGGGCGCCGTCATGCTCGCCGTCGGGGCCTGGCTTGCGCGAAATTCCCGGTAGGTGGCGGCTCTCGATCCCGCGCCCCTGAGACCAGCAGCACTCGTACCTCGGCGGTGTTCGCCGTAATCTGGAGTTCCGTTTTCCTCTGCTGCGACCCTTTAGGCGCGCGATCTCTAGCGCGTACGGGCCAATCCCTGTCGAAGTGGCGCTGTTCGCTGATGGCGGCGTCACCTGGAATCAGGGCGATACGCCACGGGCCTTCGCTCTTTCGAGCTCGGCACTCAGATCGATTCCGTCCAGGCTCACCAAGGACTCTTACGCATTTCTCGGACAGCCACAAAGTCAGCCCTCGCTGACACGCTATCGCTCGGGAATCCCTTAGAAGCAAGGGCTCCGTGCTAGCTGTTGTTGAATCCGAAAGCACTCGCCGTGAACCGGATCTCGGCGATCCGCTTGTTGTTGCGCGCACCCCAGCGCGTGGGCACGATGAACCGGAACGGCGCACCGTGGCCGACCGGGATCGGACCATCGTTCATCTTCCACGCCAGCATGGACTGGGGATGGGTCGCCACGGAGATATCCTCCGTCGTGACATAGCCGTCGGCCGAGACGAACATGACGTACTGTGCCATCGTCTCGACCCCGAGGAGCCGGCAGACGTCGACGAATCGCACGCCCGACCACTTGACGACGCCGCTCGGCTTGGGCCCTCCGCACTGCAGCTTCGTGATCTGCGTGTGTGGCGGCAGCTTTTCGAGGTCGGCCAGACTGAGCGATCCGGCCATCTTCATCACGTTGCCGTAGATCTTGATCTTGTGCTTCGCGGGATCGAGCTCCACCTGCGGCGTCTTGTTCGCGTTGCGGTCGAGCACGCCGATCTCGGAGACAGGTGTGAGGTCGCTCTCCGCGAAGACCTTCGCGCTCCCATCCGCATTCAGCGGCAGGGCGACAATGTCGCGGACTTTCTGCTGGACGAGCGAGTCTGGAAAAGGTGCGGCAGGTGCCTGGGCGCCGAGTCGAACGCCTGTGAGGCCGCCCACAAGGGCGGCACCGGATACCTGAAGGGCTGTGCGCCGAGAAATCCGAGACATCGAACGCTCCGAGCTCATAGTCTTGTCCTTTCAATCGAAGGGTCTGCGTGATGGCCAACGGACACGGCTGCGCAATTTTCCCCGCGAGGCGCGGAAATTCCCCGCGCTCCGGTGTAGCGCGCGCCAAAAAATCTCCGCCGCTCCGTAGGCCGGAATACGTCGAGCACCAAAGTTGGCCTCAACCCTTCAAGATGTAAGCCACTTGTATCGGACCGGTCGGACAGCCCGAAAACCGCGACGGGGCGTGGAGCGTGGCCTGCGCCTCGCGTCAGCCAACGCGAACGGCGTCGAGCTACCGGTTCCCGCTCGCCGCTGTCTTCTCCTGGGCGCGCGCGCCGGCGAGGATTCCACTCAACCCATAGTTGCCCTCGTGGCACGCGTATTCGTAGACCGGGCCGTCGGTCTTCCGCATGGGCAGCACCGCGGTGAACGGTGTGGTGAAGGTGGCTGGGTCTTCCACAGTGAACCGGTAGTCGATGGTGTCGGTGTCGACGCGCGTGAACCGCTCGACAACCTTCATGGTCGTCGTCCCCGTGCCGAAGATACCGATGCCCGAGAGCGACAGCAGCTTGTCGGTGAAGTTGGTCGTTTCCACCACCAGGGTGTCGCCCTCCCAGTGTCCGCGCGAGTCGCCCAGCCAGAGTTTCAGGCGCGGGCCGACATGCGGGCGACCGTCGAGCGGAATGATCCGGATCTCGTGGATCATCTCGTGAAGGATTGCAATCTGGTCCTTCGTCTGGACGATCGCGTAGTTGTTGTTGTAGCCGGTGGGCAGCGGCGGCACACCGTGGTAGGCGATGCACCGCTCCTGGAGGCTGCGATCCTCCCAGGAGTCTGCCGGGTGCTGTTTGACGGCGGCGGCGCGCGATTCAATCCGCCTGCGTCCTTCGGGCGTCAGGGGCAACCGCCCATCCGACGGCTCGATGATGAGTGATGTGCGCCCGATGGACTTGCCGCGCTCCCACCAGAACTCGTTGTAGGTGCCAGGGTCGCCTTTGTCCGGTGGGAGGTCGGTGTTGCGGTAGGTGCCGGACCCGGGGAGCCCGCCGCGATCGACCTGCTGGTTGAGCGCCTCGGTTTCCTCGGGCGAGAGGATGTCCTTGTCGGCCAGCGCGTTGGGCCGCTGGAGCGGTGTGGTCGTCGAGTTGTTCCAGATGCCCTGCAGGTCGGGATGCCCGTCGGGCATACGGGGTATCGTCCGGGGCTTGGGCGCGGGCGGCCTGGATCCACTGGTAGGGGCAGCCTGACCGGCCGCAGCTGCGTTTGACAGGCACACGACCGCAAGCCCTGTGAGGATGATTGAGGCGACACGTCGAGAGTTCATCGATTCTTACTCCCGTCTTAGTGGCGCACCAGACGCGTCACTTTCACGACGAACTGGCGGCTCGAGAGCGCCGGGAAGCCGCTTGGCAGCGTGTCGCGGCCGTCATTGTAGACGATGAAGAAGTCGCTGCCGGGAATGTATTCCCAGCGCAGACGGATGTTTGAGGTGAGCGTGTTGCTGCTTGAGTTGTACTGGACGAGCGCGGTCAGTGACATCCGCGGGCTGAACATCATCGTCGTGTTGGCGCCAATCACTTGGGCGGTGAATTGACCGGCCGGCAGATCCACCCAGTTGAGCGCAATCCGTGGCTCGATGCCCAGCCGTGCGCCGAGATTGAGGCGCGCGTTCAAGCCCGCCACGGTTCGACGGCCATCGTAGAAGCTGCCCTGGCTGACGTTCACCCGTCCATTCAGCGTTCGCTGCGGCGCGATGTAGTAGGTCGCTCGCGCTTCGCCCCAGCCGTAGCCACCGGGTGCGATGCTCACGCCCTTGGCAATAGTGAACGGTTTTGCCAGGTCCTCGAAGTTGCGGCTCGCCTGGAGCAGCACTTGATCACCGTTGTGAAAGTCGGCGCGGAATGACGCCAGGGCCTCGCGGCTCTGGAGGCGTCCTTCGGGCGTGGTGATGTAGTCGAGGCTGACCTCGTTGGTGAGTTTGCGGAAGAATGGGCTCGCGCGCGGTCGGGGACTGAAGCGGGCGTAGCCGTATGTTCGCCGGAACTCGCTCCGCGCCATGAAGCCGACGTCGGGGCTGAAGCCGCGGCCCGCCGTGATGTGCTCCAGTGCGACGCCGTAGCGGTCGGCCGCCCAGTTGACCTTGCCGGAGTAGCTCGTTCCATCGCCGGCATCGCCGCCCGCCTGCGTGCGCGCGTAGTAGCCGTTGATCATCAGGTTCTGGAAGAAGAGCAACGCTGCGTCCGCGCCGTAGAGCTGACTGGAGCCCGTACCGTCTGGCGCCAGCGACCGACTGGTGGCCAGGATACCGATGGCGCTGCGGCGCAGGACGTCGCGCCTGAGGCGTACGACCGAGAAGTTCGTACGGGCGGCCTGCGCCTCGGGCCTCTCGCCGCTCTCGATGTTCAGCAACCCTATCGAGTAGGGACCCGAGCGGCCGGTGATGCGCCCGCCCGCGCGGATCGGCACCTCGCGGCCATCGTCGAGGCCGATGCGCCGGCTGAAGAAGAGCACCGGCGTCAGCGCTTGCGACGTGGTGTCGAGAATCGGCCTGGTGCCCGCTGGAGGAGGCCGCAATGACGCGCCGCCAAACGCGAAGATGCCCTGGCCTTCGAGAAAGAAGTCGCGCTTCTCAGGGAAGAACAGGTTGAAGCGCGTCAGGTTCACCTGCTGGTCGTCGGCCTCGACCTGCGCGAAGTCGGTGTTCACCGTGAAGTCGGCCGTCAGGCCACTGGTGATCCCGTACTTCACGTCGAGGCCTCCGGTGCCCGAGAGGTCGTTCGACAAGACCGGCGTGGCCAGCGTGTTGGTTTGCAGTCCAGACTTGAGGTACGGCTTCAACTCGAGGTTGCGCGTCGCCGGGGGCGCCTCGAGGCCAACGAGCGTGGCCGAGGATGACATCTTGAAGACGGCTCGCCTGCCGTGCGAGGCCGGTACGGGTGACAGAAACGACGTCTCGTTGTTCCACTTTACTTCGCGCTTGACGTTGACGCCCCACGTCTGCGGTCCGCTGCCCTTGTAGCGGAGCGACTTGAAGGGGATGACGATCTCAGCGGTCCAGCCTTGCTCGTCGCGACGGGCTTTCACGTTCCAGATGGTGTTCCAGTCCTCGTTGTTCTGGCGGTCGTCGTAGACCTGTTGGTCGCGCAGTCCGCCGAGGGGGTTGGTCTGGAAGTAGAAGCCATTGCGCCGGTCGAAGAACGTGTCGAGCGTCACCGTCAGATTGTCGTTCTGGCTGAGGTCGCCGTCGCGCCGCATGTCGTTTGCGACCAGGCGCTCGGGGTGGCTGTCCCAGCACCGTGCCGACACATACAGGTTCTCGTCGTCAAACAGGATCCAGGTGTCGGTCTTCTCGGTCGCCGGCTGCCCCTCGTGCGGCTCCTGCTGAACGAAGCCGGTGGCCGGCGCCACCGATTGGTACACCTCGTCGTCGAGGCGGCCGTCGATGCTGAGCGGGCGCGAGAGACGCGTGGCGTGAACCGTGACGGGGCTGTTGGCATCCCGTGTCACCGTCGGCGGGGGAGCCGCGGTGGTGGCCGGCTCGGTGCTGCTCTGCGCCGCTGCCATCCCTACGCCGGAACACCACGAGGCGAGCACGAGGCAGAGTGCCGACAGAACGGAGGCCCGCGAGCGCATCGCCCCAAGGCTTGACGGTTTTTCCGGGGACCCGCACCGGTAGGGTGACAACAACAGCATCTGGCGGAACCGCGCCATTATACGGTGGCTATCCACCACACACCCTCGCATTCCCGGAGGCGCTGGGAGTAGAGTTATCGGCCTGCCGCCATCGCCCTCGCTCGGTTCGCGTCGTTTGCCCTATGGGCTGCTGGTGCGCCGTGCCATCGCGTGTGGATTTACCCTGTGCGTCGTCGTGCCAGCTGTCACAGGGGAAGCAGGGCAGAGTGCGCCGGCGGCCACTGCCCCCGCGGTGGTGATTGAAGGTCCACAGGCGCCGGTCCTGCCGAGCGTCGTCAATCGCGATGAGGCGACCGGCCGCGCGACCATCCGCGCCGTGCGCATCGAGACGCCCATGCGGATGGATGGCCGCCTGGACGAACCGGTCTACACCGACATTCCGGGCATCGGCAGCTTCATCCAGATCGAGCCGCACCCAGGGGAGCCGGAGTCGGAGCGGACCGAGGTCTGGGTGTTTTTCGACCACGAGCGGATCTACGTCAGCGTTCGGTGCTGGGAGAGCCAGCCTGAGCGCATCATCGCCAACGAGCTCCGGCGCGACAACACCAATACGCTCGTCGGCAACGATCAGGTGGCGTTTGTGTTCGACACGTTCCACGACCACCGGAACGGCATGCTCTTTGGTGCTAACCCGGCCGGCGGGCGAGTGGACGGCGACTTTTCGAACCTGCAGTACAACTCCGACTTCAACCCGATCTGGAACCTGGGCACCGGACGATTTGACGGGGGTTGGGTGTTTGAGGCCTCCGTGCCTTTCAAGACCCTGCGCTACAAACCTGGTCCGAACCAGGTGTGGGGTTTCAATGTCCAGCGGAGCACGCCGTGGCGCAACGAGTGGACGTACCTCACACGCATTCCGGCCTCGTACGCCAACCGCGGGATCATGCAGATGGCCCTGGCCGCCACGCTCGTTGGCATCGAGGTGCCCGAGGGCTCGAAGAACATCGAGTTGAAGCCCTACGCCATTGCCAACCTGGCGACCGACAGAGTTGCCGTCCCGACCATTGACAACGACCCCGGCGGCAACATCGGCCTGGACGTGAAGTACGGGATTACGCGCAACCTGACCGCCGACCTCACCTACAACACCGATTTCGCGCAGGTGGAAGCCGACGAGCAGCAGGTGAACCTGACGCGTTTCAGCTTGTTCTTTCCGGAGAAGCGAGACTTTTTCCTGGAAAATCAGGGAACGTTTGCCTTCGGCGGTGTGCCGCAGACGAGCGCTGCCGGGGATGTGCCGATCCTGTTCTACAGTCGTCGCATCGGCCTCGAGCAAGGCCGGGCCGTCCCCATCGACGGAGGCGGCCGCGTCACAGGTCGCGTTGGACACTACACGGTTGGCCTGTTGAACATCCACTCCGCCAAGGACGACGTCACCCGTGCGGTGGCGACAGGTTTCTCGGCGGTCCGCGTGAAGCGGGACGTCTTCCGGCGCAGCAGCATCGGCGCGCTGGCCACAGCGCGCACCAAGAGCGCGCGTGGTGTCAGCAGCCAGACGTACGGCGTCGATGGAACGTTCCTGCTGTTCGAGAACCTCAACGTCAACACCTATTGGGCGCGCACCGACACCGATGTTTTGACGGGCTCAGACACGAGCTACCGCGCGCAGCTCGACTACGCCGCCGACCGCTACGGCCTCCAGATCGAACGCCTTTTCGTCGGTGACAACTTCAGCCCCGAAGTCGGCTTCGTGCGCCGGGATAATATGCGCAAGAGCTTTGGATCGTTTCGCTTCAGCCCAAGGCCCGTCCGCCGGAGCGCTGCTGTTCGGCGGTACGTCATGATGGGCTCCATGTCGTACATCGAGAACGGCGACGGCCATGTCGAGTCGAAGAATGCCAACGCGGAGTTCGACGTGGAGTTCAGGAACGGCGACAAGTTCCTGGCCGTGGCTGACCGGTCCTACGAATTCCTGGTCCGGCCTTTCACGATTGCAAGCGGCGTGGCCATCGCGCCTGGCGGTTACACATTCTCCGGCGGCCGAGTCGGGTTCACGCTCGGTCCCCGTCGGCCCGTGTCCGGGTCCGCCCTTGTCGAAGTGGGACAGTTCTACGACGGAACGAAGGTGGGCCTGAGTTTCGCGCGGGGCCGCCTCGAGGTGACGCCGCGGCTCTCGGTGGAGCCCAGCGTCGCGTTCAACTGGATTGAAGCGGGCGGGTCGTCGTTCATGACGCGGCTGGTCGGGTCGCGCGTCACCTACACGATGACGCCGCAGATGTTTCTGAGTGCGCTCGTCCAGTACAACTCATCCACGGCGACGGTCGGCGCCAACGTCCGGCTGCGCTGGGAGTACCGGCCAGGAAGTGAGCTGTTTGTCGTGTTCAACGAGCAGCGGGACACCCTGTCGGCGTCCTTCCCGGAACTGGCCAACCGGTCGGTGATCGTCAAGATCAATCGTCTCTTTCGATTCTGACGCCGCGCCTCTCCGTCCCAGGTCACCGACGCAGATGGAATATTCCTTTCCCCATTACCTGCTCTCTAAACAATCTGTCGACGACCGTGCGCTCAACAAGGATGTACTGGAAACGCTGAAGGCGAATCTGTCACCACAGCCCCTCCGCATTATTGAAGTCGGCGCGGGGATCGGGACGATGCTGAGACGGTTGATCCGCTGGGATGTCATTCATCACGGTGAGTATGTGTTGGTGGACGAGAGGGCGGAGAACATCGACACTGCGTCCGCGTGGATTCCGCAATTTGCGAATGACGCAGGCTTGAGCGTGGACCGAATCGGGCCGACTCAGTTACGAGTATTTGATGAGACCCACGATGTCCGAGTCCATTTGGAGCGCGCCGATGTGTTCGATTTCATCCAGGAGAATAGAGAACCGGCGGACGTGCTGATCGCACATGCGTGTTTGGATCTACTACCGATGCCAGCATCGTTGGCCAGTGCGTTCTCTCTGACAAGAGGTTTGGCGTGGCTGACGATTAACTTTGATGGGGTGACGTCGCTCGAGCCGACGATCGACGCCGCGCTGGACGACCTGATTGAGCGGCTGTATCACAAGACAATGGACACACGTCCAACAGGCGGCGATAGCCGTAGTGGACGGCATCTGTTCGGCCACATCCGAAGCGTTGGTGCGGAAATCCTTGCGGCGGGCTCCTCAGATTGGGTGGTGCATGCGGTACGTGGAAGGTACTTGGAAGATGAAGCCTATTTTCTGAAGTTCATCCTGCATTTCTTCGAAGAGTCGTTGACGGGACATCCTGAGCTCGATGCGGATGCATTTGTCGGTTGGCTGCAGCAACGGCGCCTGCAGATCGAACGGGGAGAGTTAGTGTATGTCGCGCATCAGATGGATTTTCTGGTACGCGTGTGAGGGACGCGAACGGCACCGGCATGAAGGTATGCTTGGCGCCTGACGTCATCGACGCGGCCACCATCCGCCGCGTGAGGCTTTCGAAAGGAGCGGCACTGTGACCGGACTGTGGAGTGGACTGGCGATTGCCGCTCTGGCGACGCTGGTGAGCGCGTGCGGGGGATCCAACCCGCAGAGCCCGACGGGGGCATGCGGCGGCGTAGCCGTGGGGCCGCTTGGATGCGCGAAGGGGATGATGACCGGCACGATTGGCGTGCAGCCGTTCAACGGCGGCGTGCCGACCGGAGCCTCGACCTACACGCCCGTGGCGGCGCAGCTCGCGCTCAACCTGCCCGCTCAGGACTTCATCGTCATTCAGGGCACAAGTAGTGACCTGACGTCGCTGACGCTGACGGTGAGGGCCAAGCTGGGCAAAGGCGACCTCGGCCTCGGCGTCATCGACGCTGAAACCAGAAATGTCACCGTGAATGGCGCCAGTCTCGCCACGAGGGCGAATGGTGTGGCCACCGGTGCGTGGAACGCGAACGTGACGGGTGGAAGCGGCTCGATCACCCTCACGTCGGTCTCGACGACCGCGGCGTCTGGCAGCTACTCCATCACGCTGGTCCCGCAAGCGGGGACGGGCGCCGTCGGCGACCGCGCGGTGAGCGGCACGTTCAACGTCACCTTCTAGGGGCGTGTAGCACCGACGGGTGCCACGGCCACAGGCGGGCAGCACTTCCAGGCGCTCAAGGCGCAAGCGTTTGACACGGCTACGCCTCTTTGTAGGCTCTCTCAAGGGCCGCGACGTCGAGCTTCACCATCGTCATCATGGCTGCCATCACGGCCTTCACTTTCTTGGGGTCCTTGTCGCGGACTAGCTCCATGAATCGTCGGGGCACGATCTGCCACGAGAGGCCGAACGGATCCTTGATCCAGCCGCACGCGGTAGGCGTTGCGCCGGCCTTCACGAGCTTGTCCCAATACTCGTCGACTTCCGCCTGGTCCTGGCAGTCAACATAGAGGGAGACGCCTTCGGAGAAGCTGAAGTACGGGCCCCCGTTGTAGCCCATGAAGACCTGACCACCGACCACGAACTCGGCGGAGGTGATCGGACCGTCCTGGCCCGTGCGGGCAACGTTCCTGATTTGCGAGTCCGGGAACGTGGAGGTGTAAAACTCCATGGCCGCCTCGAGCTGATCGTTGAACATCAGGAAAGGTGTCACCTTGGTCATGGGAGATTCTCCTCCGTGTATTGGAGTAGACAGGCGATGTAAGGGCGCCTGTAACTGCTACGGAAGGTTATGGTGCGCCCTGAGGGATTCGAACCCCCGGCCTACAGGTTCGAAGCCTGCCGCTCTATCCAGCTGAGCTAAGGGCGCCCTGAAGGGGAGACGCGAAGTGTAGCACGCGTCACGGCGCCAAGGTCGACCCCCTCGGATTCGCGCAGCGGCTTCCAGAGATCTCCGACGTCACGCAAGCGCTCTGGTACCGTGCGGATTGTGAAGTCCTCACGCTGCACCCCGCGCTCGACTTCCTTCCATGTCAAGGGTGTGGAGACGCCCGCGTACGCGCTGGCCCGAGCGCTGTAGGCGCAGGCCAGGGTCTTTCCCCGAATGTTCTGCAGATAGTCCACATAGACGCGTGCGCCGCGCGCGCGGACACTGCGCTCGATGGTCGCTTCCTTGGGGTGGCGTTCGGCCACCAGCGTCGCCACGATCTGGGCCAGTAGAAGGCCAGTGTCGTAGGGCGTGCCCTTCGGCATCGGGACATAGATGTGCATGCCGTCGGCTCCGGACGTCTTCACGCAGTTGGGCATCTTCAGCCGCGCGAGCTCGTCGCGAATCCACAAGGCCACACTGCGGACCTGCTCGAAGCTCACGCCGTCGGCGGGGTCGAGATCGAGCGCGATGAAGTCGATACTGTCGAGCGACGCACACCGCGAGAACCACGGATCCTGCGAGATCGACGCCAACTGCGCGGTGTAGAGCAGCGTGAGCAGCGTGCCTCCAATAATCTGCTCCCGCCCATCGTCTGATTCGACGGCTTCGAGGTGGACGCCTTGGGGCGCCTGCTCGACGTTATGCTGATAGAACGGCTTCTCTGCGACGCCGTTGGGGAAGCGCTTCATCACCAACGCCCGGTCGGCGACGACCGGCAGGATGAACGGCGAGACCCGCACGTAGTAGCGAAACAGATCGCCCTTGGTGAGCTTCAGCTCCGGCCAGAACACCTTGTGGAGATTGGTCACCTTCAACCGTTCGCCACCGGGCAGTTCGAGCAGGCCATCCTTGCGCCGCTTCTCGAGATCGGCGAGCTGCTGGACGATGGCCTCGAGTGTGTCGCCTGCTGGTGATGCCGTTGGCGCGGCGTGGCGCCCTGAGGCGGAGCGCGTTGCCGGCGTGGTCTGCTCACGTCGAACCGCAGCCGCGTTCGTGTCGTCACGCAGTCCGAGATACACCGGATGGCGGAGCACGCCGTCCGAGGTCCACTCCGAGAAGCGCACCTGCGCGACGAGCGTTGGCGTGACCCAATGCGCGCGCTCGTGCGTGGCAGGTACGTCGCTGAAGGGAGGCTCGGCCGTCTCGAGCGGCTTGAGCAAAGCCATCACCTTGGCGAGTTCACGTTGGTCGAAGCCCGTGCCGACACTGCCGCAGTAGACCAGCGGCGCCTTGGCCGCGCGAGCCCCAGGCGCATGGTCGTGGACGCCAAGCAGCAGTGCGCCGAAATCCGTGCGGCTCTGTCGTGGTTCCGTCCAGCCGCCGATGAGGAATTCCTGTTCGTGGACGACCTTGAGCTTGCACCAGTCCGGCGAGCGCTTGCCGGAGCGGTAGGCGGAGCTGGCGCGTTTGGCAAGGAGCCCCTCCCATCCTTCGGCGAGCGCGCGTGCGTGCAGGGAGCGGCCATCGCCTCGGACCTGTTCGCTCAGACGAAGAGTCTTTGTGGCGCTCTTGGCAAGAAGCTTCTCGAGCGCGCTGCGGCGCTCTGTGAGTGGGAGCGGCCTGAGGTCGAGATCGCCAAGCTTCAGGACGTCGAAGACCACGAAGGCGACCGGCACGACCGAGCCCGCCGCACTCGGCGCCAGGGACCGAGCGACAGGGGCCCCCGAGGCCGCCGGCAAGCGGCGGCCCTTCACCATGCCGCGCACGTGAATGCGTCCCTGCAGCTGCTGGAAGCCCGCAGGACGGCCCGCCGCGTCGAGCGCGACGATCTCGCCATCGAACACGACGCTCTCTCGCCGCCGCCGACCCCACGCCGATAGCGCCTCCACCACCTCCGGAAACTGCGACGTCTTCTCATTGCCGAGGCGAGACCACAGGCGGACGCGTGTGCCACCGGCCGTCACATCGGCGATGGCGCGGATGCCGTCGTATTTCGGCTCATAGACAAACGCTGGATCGCTGAGTGAAGCGGCGCGCAGCGTGGCGAGCATCGGCTCAAGCACGCCACATTCTAGGTGCCAATGGTTGCAAAGGCGCCAGGGACTCTCGACTACGTCGAGTATCGATCGTTGAACCAGGGCTCGGCAGAGTTTGAATAGCCGCGGACTTCCCAGAAGCCTTCGCGATCCTGCGCGAGGAACTCGATCTTCCGAATCCACTTCGTGCCCTTCCACGCGTAGAGCTTTGGGGTGATCATGCGCACCGGGCCGCCGTGCTCTGGGGGCAACGGCGCGCCCTCCCACGCGTGGACCAGCAGCACGTCGTCTTCAACGGCGCGTTCGAGCGGCAGGTTGGTCGTGTAGGGAATCCGGCTGCCCGGCATGACGTCGTAACCGGTGCAGGAGACAAAGTGCGCCTCGGTCTTGGGAATGGCCAGCTCCGCGATCGTCTTGAAGCGGACGCCGCGCCAGTGGTTGTCGTAGCGGCTCCACGTCGTCACGCAATGAAAGTCGCTGACGTCGTCGATCTGAGGTAGCGCGAGAAACTGGTCCCAGTTCAGCGTGAACGGATGGTCCACCAGGCCGCCGATCTCGAGCGTCCATGTTGAGCGGTCGATAGACGGCTGATCGCCGAGATCGAGCACCGGCCAGTTCTTGACCTCGTGCTGACCGACCGGCAGTTGCGGCATGCCGTGGCGGTTGACGGGGCCCCGGCCTTCAGGCGGCTGGCCTCGAAAGCGGACGTTGACGTTGCCCTTGTCGAGGCTGAGTTGTCGCTCGAGGTATTTCTGGCGGCGCGTGACGAGGTCGTCAGACACGGCCCAAATTGTAGCCGCTGTCATCTACTCGCGGCCGCTGAACAACTGCTCATCCGCCGGGACATCGGCCAGCCCGATCCATGTGCTGGACTCACCGAGGGTCGAGGCGACCATGCGGCGGCGCGACTTGTCCTCGTACATGCGCCGGTCGGCCTCGGCGAGCAGCGCTTCGTACGTCTGCCCATCACCAGGGAAGACCGCGACGCCAGCGCTCGCACTGAGACGGATGCGCGCACCGGCTCGTACGTCGACTTCGATGTCGCCGATGCGCTGCTGCAGTTCCAGGCGTTTCAGCTCGGCGGTCTCACGCTGGCAGTCGGCGATGACGACGATGAATTCGTCGCCGGCGAAGCGGACGCAGAGGTCGTACTGGCGTAGGGAGTTGCGCAGCGCGTCGGCCACCTCGCGCAGTGCCTGATCGCCAACATGGTGGCCGTAGGTGTCGTTGATGCGCTTGAACTCGTCGATGTCGAGGACGACCAGGGCGAGCTCGCTCTGAAGTCGCTCTGCGCGGGCGAGCTCGTGCGTCAGGCGCGAGAACATCGACCGCCGGTTCGGGAGCGAAGTCAGCGGGTCTGTGAGCGAGTCTTCCTGCGCCTGCTCGAAGATCATCGCGTTGTGAATGACCGCGCCCGCCTGCTCGGCGACGCTCGTCACGAGGCGGCGGTGGTCGTCGGTGTAGCGGTTGGGCTCAATGTGGAACAGTGCCAGTGCGCCGATGAAGACTTCGCCGACATAGAGCGGGCAGACGATCGAGGAATGCACGTGCAGATCGGCGGCGATGCCCGCAGCCTCGAACTCAACCCGCGGGTCGGCGTTGACCAGGGTGCGGCGATTGCGGCCGACCCAACCGGAGAGTCCTTCTCCCACCCGTACGGTCATGTCGATAAGTTGTGGCGCGTCGATGCCGCCAGCATATCGGCAGCGCATCAGGCCACTCTCGGCGTGCTGCAGGAAGAGCGCGCAACCGGACCAGGGAATGATCTTTGTGAGCTTCGACGAGATCAGTTCCATGGTGTCAGAGACGCCAAGGCTTGTGCCCATGGCCTGTGCGATCTCGTAGAGCGCGTAAATCTCGCGATGCGCGAGGCCGATGTTCTCGAAGGCCAGGGCACGGCCCTCTTCTGGCGCGGCCGGCTCGGTGGCCGTCGCCGCTGCCGGTGTCGCTGGCGTGATGGCCTCGACCTTGCGCTGTAACTCTGGCAGCAGGGTCACGAAGGTGTCGACCAGCTGGCGGTCGAGCGCGCGCCCGGCTTCGTGCTTGAGAAGATTGATGGCGCTCGCGTGGGAGAGCGCGTTGTGGTACGGCCGTTCCGATGTGACGGCGTCGAAATAGTCGGCCACCGCGAGGATGCGTGCGCCGATCGGGATGGCGTCGCCGGCCAGGCCCTGCGGGTATCCCTTGCCGTCCCATCGTTCGTGGTGGCTCATGATGAGCGGTGCCACGGGATATGGGAACGGCACGCCGGCGATGATCTCCGCACCCACTTTCGGGTGAATGCGCACCTTCTGAAATTCTTCCGGCGTCAGCGGTCCGGGCTTGGAAAGAATGTGTTCAGGCACCGCGAGCGTGCCGATGTCGTGCAGCAGCGCTGCGGTCCGGACGCCCTTGACATCCGACGCCGACAGCCCGATCGCCTCGGCCAGGCCAGTGGCGTAGATCTGCACTCGCTGAATGTGCGAATTGGTGAGCTGGTCCTTGGCGTCGATGGCGCCTGCCAGAGCTTCGATCGTGGCCAGGTGCAAGTCGGCACTGTCCTGTATGTGCCGCTGCACTTCCAGGCGGCTCATATAGACCTTGTAGGTGTGGTAGGTCAGGTAGATGGGCGCAAAGGCGAGTGGCGCCACCCAGAGGCCCACATGATGCACCGCCCAGGCGGCACCTGCGGCCGTACCAGCGCCCACGAAATAGCTCGGTGCGCTCCACAGAAAGTTCTTGTGCCACGTCTCGAAGAGAGGCTCCTTCGAGGCCAACGCGATCGCCGTAGCGACCAGTGAGGTGTTGACGAGGAAGTACGCACACGCGGCGCCGACCAGCGGGCGTGCGACCGCCGTGACCGGATCCGCGTCGGGCACGACCAACAGCGTGAAAGCCAGGCCGGCGGCTTCGACTGTGAGAACCAAGGATGCCATGCTGAACAACGTGCGGTACAGCGGATTGGCTTCCTTGTTGTTCCAGTAACACTGACTGAAGGCGCTGGCCGCGGCCACCAGCATCGTTTCATGCGGGCCGATGAGCAGCAGTGAGGCGAAGTCGAGCGCGTAGGAGACCGAGAGCGTGGACACGTTGGTCGTCAGAGGGAGCGTCACCTTCAGCGTGGCGCTGGCGCACGAGAGGATGAAGAGCGCGGCAAACAGCCGCGGCTGCGCGAAGGTGGCGTAGGGCAGGCACAGCACGAGAAGCGCGGCGGCCGCCACGATCGTGCACCCGACAAACAGGCGAGCTGGAAGCGGAAGCTGTTTCACGTTGATTCACGTGGACACACTCGTCGCCAGTGCAAAGTCGACAGACCTCGCGCGGGCGGGAGCTGCCCCATCCGGCCTGCCCGAGCAAGGACAGCGCCAGCGATCTGCTGTCAGCTAACTTGAAGCGGAATAGAGGATTGGTGGCCGGCGGGCCGAAGGGCCACGTTGCAGAATCGGACCTGCGATCACAGGTTCGTGATCGCGAACCGGTTCGTCTGTGGTGAAACGGCGCAGACCTGCGGTTTCTCGAGAAGTAGCGACTTTTGTCTCAGAACGACGGCCTTTCTGACAAGTCTTGCCTCCCACCGGGTTACGAGACATTGAGTTATGGCTTACGATTTGTTGTCGCTTGCGATTTCCCAACATGGCAAAGGTATTGCCATTGTGGTCCCGCTCTCGGGATTCGTCCGTCCGGCCCTCGACGGCATAGCGGTGGAAAAACTTGATGCGAAGGTACGCGCCTGCTCGACGAAGAACCTCTGCTACGGGGGATCAGACGTGATGAAATGCCTCCGTTGGGCTTTCGTGGTTGTTGCGGGCTTGACCTTTGCGCCCGCGTGGCTGCTGGCGGCTCCTGTCGTGGGTCCGACCGTCGCGACGCCCGCGCAGGTCGGCGTGGGTGTGTTGACGCCTGTCGTTGTGACCGCCCAGATCGCAGACCCGTCGGTGATCGCGACCGGCGTGAATCTGCTCCGTACCGACGCCACCGGCCGGACGCTCGCGGTCGTTGGCGTCATGCACGACGATGGTGTGAACGGCGACGCGGTGGCGTCGGTAC
>JBEBGG010000007.1:0-50016 GCA_040081555.1 Vicinamibacterales bacterium | reverse complement strand
ACAACTTTGTCGCCATCATGAGATATCCAGACGATACTGTCAGTGTCGTCACGCCTGGCGCGCCGCTGGACACGCCAGAGACTCTCATCCATTCGCGCTCGTCGGTGGCTAGGCGGATCTGGCATGGCCCTGCCCCGGACCGGCGTGAGAGGTCTCCCAGGAGGTCGATCTGAGCGACGCCACAATGACTGTCACACATAATCGCCCGCCGGTGATCACGATGCCAGGCTGGTGGTTCACCACCGGTTGCGCCATCGCCGCGGTCGCATTGCTGCTTGCTGGGCACCTGGCGCCACTGCCCGTCTGGTTGCTGGCGGCCGAAGTGCTGGCAACCATTCTGGGCCTCTTTGTCTTCGGCTCATTCCGTTACCAGATTCACAAGAACGCCCTGACATACGGGATGCTTCTTGTGATCACCGCCACGTTTATCCGTTTACCCACCTCCGAGTGGCACACCGAGATTTCCGATCACGGCCTGTGGATGTGGAGCCAGGTGCATCTCCTGTCGTTTGCCGGGCTCGACGACCTGGTTCACGCCGATACGATGCTGTTCATCCTCGGCCTGACACTGTTTGTTTCGGTGATCGCCCAGACGCGGCTCCTCGAGGGCGTGACGTTCTTCCTGCTCCGCCGCAACAATGGCTCAATCCTTTCAACCGTCATCGCGGTGACCGCAGTCGTGGCGGTAGCGTCTGGCGTGCTCGACGGCGTGTCGATGATTGGACTGACAATTCGAACGCTGGTCATCATCATGACCATTGCGGCTGCGCCGCCGGCGGCGGTGCGCTACTCGGTGATGGTGTGCACGGCCGTCACCACGATCTGCGGCGTGTGGCTCGCCTACGGCGAACCGCCGAACCTGATCATGAAGGCCAACCTGGCGCCCCACCTCGGGAACGCCTTCTTCCTGATCTATTGCGCCCCCGCCGCGGTTGTCGCCTACGTACTGATCGCCTGGCAATTGCGTCGCCGCCTCACAGGCCAACGGGTCAAGCTCGACGAACTCGACGTCCTCGACGCCAACGCCGCCGATGTCCGCTTTCTGCAGGCGACCAGGCACGGCGAAGTGCTGACCTCGGTCGAACTGGTCGAAGGACATGCCGGCGGTGCGGACTGGGGCGATCGCGTCATCGATCGCATTCGACGTGGCGAAACCCTGGGCATCGCGCTCATCAACGAGAACGTGCCGATCGAGACGCGGAGACTACTCCTCGGCCACTTCGTGGCAGAAGAGCTCGCCGACGGACTCGATCGCCACTACATTCTCGATGCCGCGGGACAATATGAGGCCGCATTCGTCGCCGAGCAAGCCGTGGACGAAGTGCTCGCGGTCATGAACAAGCGCCGTAAGCGGGCGCAGCTGGTTGGCGGCCTGGCGCTGCTCCCATTCGTGGCGATGTTGATCGTCCATGGCATCTTTCACCAGGTACCGTTGTTCCTGGCATCTTTTGTCGGTTTTCTCGCGGCACTGCCGGCCATTGCCAATATTCCTCGGATGCGGGCCCTGGCTCTTCGCGAAGCCAGACTCGAATACGCCGAGTATTTCTTCCTGTTTCCGCTGTTCTTCTCCATTACGCTGCTGACCAGCGCTGGGTTCTTCGAGGGCATGCAGGACTTGATTCGCCGGGGTGTCGCGACCCTTGGGCAAGGCCACGTCGCCACTATCCAGTTTCTCGGAGCGACATTTCTCTCCGCCATCCTCGATAACAACATCGTCGCCGACTTTGCCTCGCGAGGACTGCACGGGTTCGACAACCATCTGCTCAGCCTGTTTGCCATGGCCCAGATCGCAGGCTATGCGCTGGGCGGATGCTGGACGCACATCGGCTGCGCCCAATCGGTGGTCGCCTACGGATTTATCCAGCGCGATCTCGACAAGCACTACACGCCCGTCCAGTGGATCAAGGAGATGACCCCCGTCATTTCGCAGATCCTTCTGGCGCTCGGCGTCCTGATCTACGTGGAGAGCGCGCTCCTGCATTGGCTGGGATTGACCTAGCGGACAATGGCGAGATTCAGGCCGTCGATGACCTCAGCCCTTCAGGTATGATCAACGGTCTTTTCCGTTGGAGTTGACTAGCCCGCCTCACGGCGGCCGAACCGAGACAGAACCCAATGAACGCAGCCGATACCGCATGGATGTTAGTTTCGACCGCCCTGGTGCTGTCGATGACGCCGATGCTCGCCTTCTTCTACGGCGGCCTCGTGCGCAGCAAGAATGCTCTGAACACGATGATGATGAGTTTCATTTCGCTCGGATTCATCGGGCTGACCTGGGCCGTGATTGGCTACAGCCTGTCGTTCGCAGATGGCAGTGACTATCTGGGAGGCACGCAGTGGCTCTTCCTGAAGGGCGTCGCGCTTGAGCCCAAGGCAGGCACCACCATCCCGCACTACCTGTTCATGTGCTATCAGGGGACGTTTGCGATCATCACGGCCGCGCTGATCTCGGGCGCGATCGTTGAGCGCATGCGCTTCTCGGCATACGTGCTGTTCATTACGCTGTGGTCGGTGGTCGTCTACGCGCCGATGGCGCATTGGGTGTGGGGTGGCGGCTGGCTGGCGAAGATGGGCGCGCTGGACTTTGCCGGCGGCACCGTCGTGCACATCAACGCTGCGGCGGCCGCACTGGTTGCGGCCCTTCTGGTCGGTAAGCGCAGAGACTTCAAGACTCAGGCGCTGATGCCGCACAACGTGCCGTTTGTCCTCCTCGGCGCCGGCCTCCTCTGGATGGGATGGTTTGGCTTCAACGCCGGAAGCGCGCTCTCTGCCGGAAATTCCGCAGCCATCGCCTTCACGGCGACGATGTTGGCACCGGCCGGCACCTTGGTCGTGTGGACGCTGCTCGACGCGGTGCGTCAGGGCAAGCCGACGGCTGTTGGCGCGGCCACGGCGATTGTCGTCGGGCTGGTCGCGATCACTCCCGCCGCCGGCTACGTTGGGCCGATGAGCGCGCTCGCCCTTGGCGGCATCGCCGCCGTCCCGAGCTACTTCGTCATTCTGTGGCGCGCCAAGACGAATCTTGACGACTCGCTCGATGTGGTCGCCGCGCACGGCGTCGGCGGCACGGTGGGCGCCCTGCTGACCGGAGTGTTCGCGAATGAGCAACTCAACGGCATTGCCGGCGCCAGTGGCCTCCTGTTTGGCAAGGCGTCACAGCTCGGCACTCAAGCGGTCGCGGTGCTGGCCGCCATCGCATTCAGTGCGGTGGCGAGCTTTATCCTCCTGAAGGTCGTGGGCATGGTGTTCCCGCTGCGTGCGTCTGACGAAGGCGAGCGCGAAGGCATGGACGTGTCGATGCACGGCGAAGAAGCGTACGTGCACTCGAGCGGCAACTAGGCACATCCACATTGTTGTTCCTGCAGGAGAATTAGCCATGAAACTACTAAAAGCCATCGTCAGACCAGACAAAGTGGATGCGGTCAAGGAAGCGCTGGAAAAGGCCGGTGTCACAGGCATCACGGTCACCGAAGTGCGCGGACACGGCAAGCAGAAGGGCCACACGGCCATCTACCGTGGTCAGGAATATCAGGTCAGCCTGCTGCCAAAAATGGAGATCGACGTTGTCATCAGCGACGCCCTGGCTGACGGCGCCTGCCGCGCGATCATCGAGGCAGCTCGCACCGGTGAAATTGGCGATGGGCGCATCTTTGTAATGCCCGTCATTGAAAGCTACAAGATCCGCACAGGCGAACGTGAAATCTAGAAGGCCAAAGGCTTTTTTCAACTCGGGAGAGGACACGAGCATGGGTTCAGACGTTTACGGAAGTTTGGTGTTTGGCGAGGCGGAGCAACAGAAGCGCCTCCCGAAGGCTGCGTTTCAGGCGCTGCGCAAGACGGTGTCGTCATTTGCCCCGCTCGACCCATCGGTCGCCGACGCGGTGGCCAAGGCGGTCAAAGAGTGGGCGATGGAGCATGGGGCGACCCACTACACCCACTGGTTCCAACCACTCACCGGAATCACCGCCGAAAAGCACGACTCCTTCCTGAACCCGGCCGGCGACGGCAAGGCCGTCGCGGAGTTCTCGGGGAAGGAGCTCGTCAGAGGTGAGCCGGATGCGTCGAGCTTTCCCTCAGGCGGCTTGCGCTCCACCTTCGAGGCTCGCGGCTACACCGCGTGGGACCCGACCAGCTCTCCCTGGATTCTAAAGAACGGGAAGGTCGCGACGCTCGTCATCCCGACGGCGTTTGTGAGCTGGACCGGCGAGGCGCTCGACAAGAAGACCCCACTCCTCCGCTCGATGGAAGCACTCTCGGCTCAGGCCGTCCGGGTGCTGAAGCTGTTCGGCTCGGAATCTCAGAAGGTGATCACGACGTGCGGCCCCGAGCAGGAGTACTTCCTCATCGACCGCAAGTACTACCTGAAGCGTCCGGACTTGCTGAACGCCGGCCGTACGCTCTTTGGCGCGACACCGCCCAAGGGCCAGGAACTCGAGGATCAGTACTTCGGCTCCATCCCTGAACGCGTGATGGACTACATGCAGGAGTGCGAGACCGAGCTCTACAAAGTGGGCGTGCCGGTGAAGACGCGTCACAACGAGGTGGCGCCGAGCCAGTACGAAATCGCGCCGGTCTTCGAGAACGCCAACGTTGCCACCGATCACCAGATGATCGTCATGGAAACCCTCCGACGCCTCGCCCCGAAGTTCGGCCTCGCCTGCCTGCTTCATGAGAAACCGTTTGCCGGCGTCAACGGATCGGGCAAGCATCTCAATTGGTCGATGGGCGACGACAAAGGCAATAACCTCCTCAGCCCGAGCAAGAACCCGCACGAGAACATCCAGTTCCTGGTGTTCTGCACGGCGGTGCTCCGCGCCGTCAATAAGTACCAGGGATTGCTCCGCGCCAGCATTGCCAGCGCAGGTAACGATCACCGCCTCGGCGCCAACGAAGCACCACCAGCGATCATCTCGATCTTCCTCGGCGACATGCTCACGGACATCTTTGAGCAGCTCGAAAAGGGCGGCGCCAAGTCCAGCAAGCAGGGCGGCGAACTTGAGACGGGTGTCTCTGTCCTCCCCAAGCTGCCGCGCGACACCGGCGACCGCAACCGCACCAGTCCATTTGCCTTCACCGGCAACAAGTTCGAATTCCGAGCGGTATCCTCGAACCAGAGCATCGCGTATCCGAACATCGCACTCAACGTCGCCGTGACCGAGTCACTGGACTACCTCGCCACCGAGCTCGAGAAGGCGGTAAAGGGTGGTAAGTCGATCGAGAAGGCGGTGCTCGAACTTCTCCCGAAAGTCGTCAAGGACAACAAGCGCATTATCTTCAACGGGAACGGCTACTCGAAGGAGTGGGAGAAGGAAGCGGCCAAGCGCGGTCTCCTCAACCTCAAGAACACCGTCGATGCGCTCGCCGGGTTCGTGCACCCGGAGAACATCGCCCTCTTCGAGAAATACAAGGTCCTGAACTCACGCGAAATGCATTCGCGCTATGAGATTGCCCTCGAGACCTACAACAAGACGATCAACGTCGAAGCCCAGTTGATGGTCCTGATGGCCGACCGCTATATCCTGCCGGCGGCGCTCGACTACGCCAAGCAGGTCGGTCAGACGGTCGCAGCGGTGAAGGCCGGTGGTGCCAAGACCGTAGAGGGCAAGAAGTTGCTCGACACGATCGTCAAGCTGACAGATACCTTCAGGAAGCAGACCGAGAAGCTGAAGGGCGCGCTCGAACACGGCGGCGGCGACAGCCTCAAGCACGCCAAGTACTTCCGCGACGGTGTCATCCCGGCGATGGTGGAGCTCCGGAAGACCGCCGACGCGCTCGAAGGGATCGTGCCGCACGGGGTGTGGATGCTGCCGACCTATCGCGAGATGCTCTTCGTCAGCAAGTCCTAACGCTCGGAACGCTCGTTCAAGAGGGCCGGCGATGAGTCGATCGCCGGCCCTCTGTTTTTTAGTCCCTTTTCGAGGCAGACTCTACTCTCTCAACGCTTACGCTAAGGCCGTCCCCAGGACGAGCATCGGTTATCACGCCCCACCCGGACATGCATGATCTGCCGATCCTCGTCACCGTTGTCATTGCGCTAGCATACGCACTGGTCGGCGGCGCGCTTGCAAAGCGCGTCGGCCTGTCCCCACTGGTCGGCTATCTCCTCGCTGGAATCGCGGTCGGACCGTCCACCCCTGGAATTGTTGCCGACCCAGACGCGGTCGGCGAACTGGCCGAACTCGGCGTCATGTTTCTGATGTTTGGCGTCGGCCTGCACTTTTCGCTTGGCGATCTGTGGCAGGTCCGCAGCGTCGCCATCCCAGGCGCGGTGCTCCAGATTCTCCTATCGGCGGGCCTCGGATATCTCCTGACACAAGGCTGGGGCTGGACAACGGGCGCAAGTCTGATCCTCGGGCTTGCCGTCTCCGTTGCAAGCACTGTCGTGCTCTTGCGCGCGTTGACCGACGACGCCCTGCTCGACTCAATCCACGGGCGTGTCGCCGTCGGGTGGCTAGTGGTGCAGGATCTCGCCACCGTCGTCATCCTGGTGCTCCTGCCGGTCGTCGTCAGCGATAGCCCGTCGGGCGGAGCGATGGTGGCGGCAATCGCCATCGGCAAGGCGGCGCTCTTCATCGCCCTCATGCTGGTGGCCGGAACGCGAGTCGTTCCATGGTTACTCGATCGGGTGGTTCGGCTCAGTTCACGCGAACTATTCATTGTGACGAGCCTCACCCTCGCCGTCGGCACGGCGCTCCTGTCTGCTGCATGGTTCGGCGTTTCACTAGCACTCGGGGCCTTCATCGCCGGACTGGTTGTCGGGGAATCGCCGTATCACCACCAGGTCGGGGCGGACCTGACGCCGTTTCGCGAGGCGTTCCAGGTGCTGTTCTTCGTCTCAGTCGGCATGCTCGTGAATCCACACTATTTGGCTGCCCATTGGCGCGAGGTCCTGGCGTTGTCGGCCCTCGTCATTGTGGGCAACGGCGCCATCGGCGCGGGCCTCGGATTCCTCCTGCCCTGCCGGGCGCGGACGGCGCTGATCGTCGGCGCCGGGCTCAGCCAGATTGGCGAGTTTTCGTTCATCGTCGGCCAAAGTGGCATGGCGCTAGGCCTGCTTGACTCGTCGCAGTACTCGCTCATCCTGGCGGCCTCACTGGTCTCCATCACGATGAACACGTTCGTCTTCAAGCTGATCGCACCGGCCGAGCGCGCACTCCTTCGCACACCGCGGCTCCGCCAGTGGTTCGATCGGCAGGGTCCCGCCCTGCCACCCACTCCTCTATCGCGTCGCAATCACGTCGTCATCATTGGCTCTGGCCGTGTCGGCACACACATCGCCGAGGTCCTCGGCTCGCTCGGCGTCGAGCGCCTCGTGATCGAGTCGCAGTCAGAGGCGATCGACGCGCTCGCGCGTCAGGGCGTGCCAACGCTGTTTGGCGACGCGGCCAACTCAGAGTTGCTCTCGCATGCGGGTCTCGAGCATGCGCGTGCGCTGATCGTCACAGTGCCGGATGAATCCGTCGCTGCCATCGCAGTCGCGTCAGCGCGTGCCCGCGCCCCGCACCTGCACATCGTGGCTCGGGCGTCGACGCGCGACGGCGGTCGTCACCTCTCGGCGCTTGGCGCCAATGAGATTGTGCGGCCCGAGTTCGAGGGTAGCGTGCAGGTCCTACGCCGCACCCTGCTGCATCTCGGCTTCCCGACGCGCCGCATTCAGGAGTACGTGGATGTCATCAGGCGCGACGAATTCGCTCCCGCCCCCAATGATGCCCGCGCGAGCTTCCTGCAGCGGCTGGCGGCCACCGACCTCGATCTTGAATGGATAGCCGTTGCCGGGACCAGTCCGGTCGTCGGGCTATCGATTGCGGCCGCCAGTCTCCGACCACGAGCGGGCGTTTCAATCGTCGCCGTTGACAGAGTGGGACAGATCACCAGTGCTCCATCGCCAGACCTCGTCCTCGAGGCCGGCGATGAGGTGGCCATCGTCGGTACCGCGCCCCAGATCGATGCGGCGCGGCGCTTGATCGCTCCCGCGGTCGCGCCTACTGCCCCATGACGCCGTCCCACATCCGCCGCCTCGCGCGTCGTGCGCGGCTGCGATTGATACGGTAGGATTGTCCGCCGTGCATTCGGACCTCCGGGAAGCCGTTGAATTTCACCGCGCGATCATCGCGGAAGGCAGCAAGGCGCTCGTCGGCTACGACACCGCAAAAGCCCTGGCCAATATCGTCCTGTTGTCCGAGATTCCGACCAGCTACGACAAGCGAGAAAATCGGCAGGTCAACGCCGGCAACCTGCTGCTGCGGGGTGTGCCAGGTGTCGGCAAGACATTCTTTGGCGTGATCCTCGCCGCGATCAGCAATGCCAAGTTTGCGCGTATTCAGGGCCGGGCCGACCTGCAGCCGACCGAGGTGGTCGGCTTCCAGATGATCAACCCGGCCACTGGCGCCCTGGTCACCGAGTTTGGCCCCATGGCGGCCGCAGAAGTGATTCTGTTGGACGAGATCAACCGCATCCCGCTCAAGTCCCAAAGTGCGTTTCTCGAAGGCCTGCAGGATCGCACGATTACGGTCGGCAAGGACACCTACGAATTGCCCGCGTTCAGCTTTGCGATCGCGACGATGAACCCGGTGGAACTCGGTCAGGGCACATTTCCCCTTTCAGAAGCGGCCACCGATCGCTTTGCGGTCATGATCAACATCGGTTACCTACCTTCCGAAGAGGAGGAGAAACTGGTGAACTTCGACTTCAAGCGGGTGCGGCTCAACAGATTGATGTCAAAGGAGCGCATTATCGAGTTGCGCGCTCGCATCAGTGAGCAGGTGTTTCTGCACCCGCGGCTCGGCAAGTACATTCAGCAACTCGTTGCAGCGACCCGTCCGTACAATCCGGAGACGGACTGGCATGTCCACTCTCCGTCCGAGCTCGTCGAACGCGGCGTCGACCTCGGCGCCTCACCTCGAGCCATCATCTGCTGGGGCCGCCTGGCCAAGGTCTGGGCGGTGCTCCAGCACGAGCGCGACGAGGTGTACCCGGAAGACATTCAGGAACTTGCGCCTTACATCCTCAGCCATCGACTCTGGCTCGGACCGCACGCCGCCAGCCACGGCCTCACTCCTGAGGCCGTCATCCGCGACGTAATCGAGCGGGTCCCAATCCCATGAAGACTCTGAAGCACGATGAGGCTGCCCCGCTGGTCAATCTGGCGGAAATCGCGGAGATCGAGCTCGTCATTCTCAAGCGGATGAACGATGTCACGATTGGCGATCACCGCAGTCGGCAACACGGCAGCGGCTTCGACTTCCTTGGCCTTCGCGACTGGCAGGCCGGGGACCGGTTCTCTTCAATCGACTGGGCGCAATCGTCGCTGAAGAACTTCTCCCCCTTGGTGATTCGGGAGTTTGAGCAACCGAGCACGGCTACGGTCATTGTGGTTGCGGATGTTTCGGCATCGACGCGATGCGGGATTGACGGCGTCCCTATCGCCGCGGCGATCGCCCGCGTCATCGCCACCATTGGGATGTCTGCGGTGTTCTTTCAGGATCCCTTCGGCCTGGTGACATTTGACGGCGGCTTCACGAACCTGGCGGAATTGCGCCCCCGCACTGGCAAGGGCCACGTCGTGCATTGTCTCGATGCCTATCAATACCAGCGCGGAATGCAGTCGGTCGTTCGCACGGGCAGTATCAGCACCTCGCTCAGTGGATTCGTCCGGCGCCAGGCCATGCTCCCGGTGGTCTCGGACTTCTTGTTTGACGACGCCGAGGAGGTGCTGAAAGAGCTGTCGCACCTCAACGCCACGCATGACGCCTTCGCGGTGATGATCGACAGCGCATTCGCGTTCGACCTGCCGCCCGTGTCGGCGGGTTGGGTCGAGATCGCCGACGTCGAAACAGGTCGATCCCGCACCGTGTCACGCCGCACCTTCGCGTCCCTTGGCGAGAAGGCCCGTCAGTGGCAGGACCGTGTGCGCCAGGCGGCCAGGACGCTCGGCGTGGATCTGGTGACGGTCGGGCTCGATCAAGCGGCAGCGGACGTGGCCATGAGCGAGTTCGTCGTCGAACGCCGGCTTCGCAAGACCACAACCTAGCGAGGAACTCGTGAAACGACCCTGGCTGACCCTTCCGATCCTGCTGCTGACGGTCGGGTCGCTGCACGCCCAGATCCCCGCCGCGCCGCCGGCCGGCACGAGTGTCGAAGTCGACCCCATCCGCTGCTGGTGGCGTACTGATGCCGGCGCGGTGCACGTGGGACAACTCTTCCAACTGTCGCTGACCTGCGCAGTACTCGACGGCGACGCCGTTCAGGTCCTGCCCGACGAGTCCAGGCTCGGCCCTACGGCGATCGCCCTCACGCCTTTCGAAGTCGTCAGCGGCACGCATCCTGCGGATTTGCGTTCGGGCGCTCGCCGGTTCTTCCAGTACCACTATCAAATCCGCATCATCAATCCGGATGCCATTGGCAAAGACATCGCTCTTCCGCCGGTGCCGATTCACTACGCCATCAACAACCGCGTCACAAACAGCACGTCGGTCCGGGGTCGTGACCTCGTCTACATCCTCCCGCCGCAGCCGATTCGAATCGCGTCACTGGTGCCAACCGATGCGACGGACATCCGGGACGCCGGCGGTGAGGACTTCAGCAGTATTGAGTCGTTTCTCTATCGAGCCAGTCTGCTTGAGATGATCGCGACCACCTGCGTGGTACTCGGCATGCTGATGATTGCGCTGGTGCTCGTCTCGCTGGCCAGACGCAGCCGTGGGAAGACGCCCGCTGGTGAGCGTGTGCTCGGCGCGCGGCAACTCGTTGACGTGGCCGCAAAAGAACTCACCGCGATCGGACGCGAGCGCGAGACCGGCGGCTGGACCGACGAATTGGTGGCCCGCGCCCTGGCCGCAACGCGCGTGACCGCGACGGTGGCCCTGGGCGCCAGGGTAAGCCAGCGCTTCGTGCCTGACGGCACTGCTGGCGGGGGCCGATTGCTCGCCCCAGGCGGCCTGCGTGGCCAGACGCGCGTCATTTCCGGATCGACGACACCGGTCGACATCGATCGCGCGATTATGGGGTCATCTCCTACGGCGGCCGCCCGCATGCCGCTCCACCAGTCGCTGCGCGACGCACTGGCAGTCTTCGCCGTCTCGCAGTACGGTCGAGAGGCGACACGGGACCAGGACGCACTCGACCGTGCCCTCGCTGCCGCCCAGTCGGCGGCCGACCAGGTCCGAAGCGAACACTCCTGGCTCAAGTCGACCCTGCGTCAGTGGCGCGCTGGCGGCGGGCCTCCTGCGATCACGCGCGCCTGATGTCACTGGCTGCAGCTCGCCTCCTCGTCGCGGACACTCTCGACGAGTGGCGCAGTGTCCACATCGCCGACCTGCAGTTCTGGCACAGGTCGGAGGGCCGGCTCGCCCTCGTCGGACTCCTGGCGCTCTCGCTCGTGCTCCTGGTCGCGCGCTCACTGCTTGGACGACGGCCCGGACGGCATCGTCTGGTGATGCCGACGATTCTTCCGGCGATGGTTTCATCGTCGCTTTCCTTCGTACGGCATCTGCCGCTGCTGCTCTTCCTAGCCGGCATTCCATTCCTGGTCATCGCCTTGTCGGATCCGTACACCTCGCTCACCACGAGCCACGTCACCTATCCAGGTCGACGCATCGCAGTGATGATCGACGCCTCGACCAGCATGCGCACGCCGTTCAAAGCGAAGCACCTCAACACGCGAGCCGAAACCGACGCCACATTCTTTACCACGGTGGCTGCAGCCGAACGCTTCGTGCGTCGGCGCATGGACGGCCGCTACAGGGACCTGGTGTCGCTCATCGAATTCGGCAACGAAGCCTACGTGGTGACACCGTTTACTAACGACTACGACAATGTCCTGCTCAGCATCTCCCTCATCGGCGATCCGGTGGAGTATTCGCTATTCCCCGATCAGGGCACGATCATCGCGCAGGCGATCGATCAGAGCATCGGACTCTTCAAAGCGTTCAACTTCCTCGATGCGAGCGGCAACCTGATGGTGATCTTTACCGACGGCGAGGATACCCGCGCCATCGTCGGGGGGAGGACGCTCGACGAGATCATGCAGGCATCGATTGACGCAAAGATTCCCGTCTACTTCGTTCGGACCAACTACGAGCGCGGCAAGGGCAAGGTCATCCCGGACGAGCTGTGGATGCCCGCCGTGCTCAAGACGGGTGGACGATTCTACGCCGCTGACAATGAGGAGCACCTCCTGAGCGCCATCAAGGAGATCGACGAGGTGTCGGCCGGAACAATTCAGACGACGCATTACAGCAGTCAGAGCCCACGGTTTTCGATGTTCGCGTTTCTTGCCGTGGCCTGCTGGCTGGCGGCGGTGGGCTCTAAGCTGCTGGTGCCCCAGTTTCAGAAGTTTCCTTAACCTTGAAGCCCGCAGCCTGAGGACCTCATGAAGAACGCACTCGCTGGAATCGGACTCGCTGTCGCACTGTTTATAGCCGCGGCGGCCTGCTGGAGCGAGGCGCGCATGTCGCGCAGCGTCGCCGAGGCGCACCGTCGTCTGGCCACACTGCACTACGACGCCGACGACGGGCTGGCCGGATCACAGAGCCTGTGGACGCAGCTGCCATGGCCCTCGGGTACAGCCAAGAGCGACATCGACCGGCAGCGCGCCACTGTGAGCTACTGGCGAACGCAGTACCAGTCGCTCGGCGACCTGACAGCGAAGAGCGGCGCCCAGGCGCTCACTGATCCCGAGATGCTGCTCGTCGTCGCCAACGCCTCGTTCCGCTCGGCGGCTGCGCACGTGGGTCCGCCGAAGGCGGCCGTCGGCCGACTCGACGCCGTGATTCAGGCCTACGCCGACGTCTTGCGGCGCAGCCCCGCCAGCACGGACGCGGCCTACAACTACGAGTTCACGGCGCGCTTGCGTGACCACCTCGCCAAGGGGGCCAACCGTGCCGGCCAGACCGTGGGCAGGAAGCCCGAGGCGCCCGCCGACACGACCGTCGACCTACCGGCCGGTCCGACGATCCACGGTGCACCGGGGGGACCACCGCCGGGGACGGACCTCGGCGACTTCAAGACGCTGTCTCCCATGCGTTACGACGAGCGCGAGGAGCGGATGGACCCGGGCCCAGGTCACCAGGTCCAGCGCAAGGGATAAGCGTTGGTGCCCGTTCGCATCGAACTTTCGCAGATCACCTTCGCCAGTCCTCTGTACTTGTGGCTACTCGTCCTGCCAGCACTGCTGGCCCTGGTGTGGACATGGCGACTGCTTCGCCGCCGCTCCGACCTCGCGGTTCTGGCACGGCGTCGTCTCATCCCCATTTCTGAGCGCTACGGCGTCGTCGGCGACCTGCCTCTGTGGCTGTGTCTGCTCCTCTCAGTGTCGTTGCTGATCGTGGCCCTCGCGCGTCCGCGTGGGCCCGCCACCGCCGTGCGGCGCGGTGGCATCGACATGGTGATTCTTCAGGACGGCTCCGCATCGATGCGGGTCAAGGATGTCGAAGGCGACAGATGGCAGCGGTCCGTAGCCTTCCTGCGCACGATGGGCGATTCACTTAGTTGGACGCAGGACCGCATCGCGCTGGCGCTCTTCGCGCACATCGCTGCCCCGCAGATCAGGCTTACCAAGGATCCCAACACCTACTTCTTCTTCCTCGACCATCTCCACGAGGCGCCCCCTTTTCGGATCGACGATGCGACGACATGGGACACCAATCTCGAGCTTGGTGTCTACTGGGGCATCCGGCTGGTCGAGCGCGACGAGGACCTCCACGGCAAGAATCTGAACGCGAAGATGTTTGTGCTGATCTCGGACGGGGAGAGTTGGAGTGGTGAAGTCGCCAAGTCCCTCAAGCAGGCACTTGCGCACAATATCCCACTGTATGTGGTGGGCGTCGGTTCCCTTGGCGGGGGACGACTGCCGGACTTCCACAACGAGAGCGGAACGATCGTCAACGACCCGTCAGTGCCGCTGACATCGCGTTTGGATCGCGCGGGACTCCAGGGCCTCGCCACCGCCGGTGGCGGACAGTATTTTGAACTCGATCGCGATGGCGACCGCAACATCGCCAACTCCATCATCGACGCCGGCCGGAAGATGGCGCCATCACTGGGCGCAGTCGAGCAAGCCGAAGATCTGTACTGGCGATTCATCGCCGCCGCGACATTCTTCCCGCTTCTTGGACTCGTCTTCCTGCGCGACCGCTCGGAGTTATGGCTGCAGACACTCGGTGCTCTCGCGGTCACCGTCGGGCTATTCGCCCTCCTCCGCTAAGCACGTCGAAGGTCTCGTCATCGAACCAGAATCGTGCGAGCCCGCCGCGCGGGAACCGTTCGCGTGGAGTCGTCCGGCGTTGTTACCCTGAAAAGCGGCGCGCATCGATCGTGTATTTGCGCACCTTGTAGTTCAGCACGCGCTCGGTGGTGTCGAGCAATCGAGCCGCTTTGGCGCGGTTGCCGCGCGTCGTCTTCAAGGCATCCTGAATCAGGTCCTTTTCAAACCCGGCCACGGCATCACTGAGTGATACGCGCGTCACCGTGCCTGAGGCCTCGGCGGTCTGCAATGACGGCGGTAGATGGTGGCCGTGAATGACCTGGCCGTCAGACATCAACACCGCGCGCTCGAGCGTGTTTTCGAGCTCGCGGACGTTGCCGGGCCAGTGGTAACTCATGAGCATATCGATCGCTGGGGTCGAGATGCGCTTGATGGTCTTGCGGTGCTCGCGAGCGAACCTCTCTAGGAAGTGATCGACCAGCAGCAGCAGGTCAGCCTTTCGCTCACGCAACGGCGGGACGAAAATGCTGAACACATTCAGGCGGTAATAGAGGTCTTCGCGGAACGTGCCGGCGGCAATCGCCCGCTCCATATCCTTGTTCGTCGCGGCGACCAACCGAACGTTGACCTTGACCGTCTCGGTACTGCCCAACCGCTCGAATTCGCGTTCCTGCAGTACGCGGAGGAGCTTCACCTGGGTGGCGAGGTTGATGTCACCGATTTCGTCGAGGAACAGCGTCCCCCCTTCAGCCAGTTCGAAGCGGCCCTTCTTGCGCTGCTCCGCTCCCGTGAAGGCGCCGCGCTCATAGCCGAAGAGTTCACTCTCGATCAAACTGTCTGGCAGCGCCGCGCAGCTCACTTTGATGAACGGCTTGTTCGCGCGCGGCGAGTTGTAGTGAATCGAGTGCGCGACCAGCTCTTTGCCGGTGCCCGACTCGCCCCGGATGAGGACGGTGGTGTTGGTGGCTGCCACCTGCGCCATCTGTTCATACATCTGGCGCACCGGACCGCTGGTGCCGATGATGGTCGAAAAGTCGTAGCGCTCCTTCAGCTCCTGCCGCAGGTGCGTGTTCTCGTCGACCAGGCGCTTCTTGTCTTCTTCGACCAGTCGCTGAATCTTCAACGCCTGGGCGATGCTCGACGCGACGATGCCGAGGAACTTGACGTAGCGTTCGTAGTCGCGGTCAGGATTGAAGCGCAGATCAACGCCGATGGCGCCAACTGCGCGCCGATTGAGCAGAATCGGCACGCAGATGAAGCTCAGCTCGTCCTTTGCCACGTCGGGACGCTTGGCCGCTCGATTGAGAAATACCGGCTCCTGGCTCACCCGTGGCACGACGATCGACCGGCTGCTCTCGACGACCTTGCCAATGATGCCCTCGCCGATTCGGTACCGAACGGCGTGCGACGGCGCGTCGATGCCATCAGCGGCCTCGACGCGCAGATCGTTGTCATGAAGCAGGGTCACCAGGCTGCGCACCGTACCGTGATGCTTGGCCAGGATCTCGAGCACGCGATGCAGAGCCGACCGCAGGTTCAGCGTACCCGACAGCGCCTGGCTCACTTCGAGCAGGGTTGAGAGGCGACGCGACTCGCGGGCGTAGGCGATGGCCGGGTCTGCGGTAGCCTTGGTCTTAGCCATTCTGCCGGCCGGCGCCGACGGTCTCCTCGTCCTTGATGATGACGGGACGGAGGAACGGCATCATGCCGCGCAATTCCTGCCCCACCTTTTCGATCCGGTGCGCACGCTCGGTGCGGCGCGTGGCTTCGAACCATTTTCTGCCGGTGGCGTTCTCCTCGATCCAATTCTTGGCAAATTCGCCGTTCTGGATCTCGTGAAGCATCTTCTTCATCTCGGCGCGGGTCTCGGCCGTAACGAGCCGTGGACCGCCGGTGTAGTCGCCGTACTCAGCGGTGTCGCTCACCGAGTACCGCATGTAGCTCAGGCCGCCCTGGTACATCAGGTCAACGATCAACTTCAGCTCGTGCAGACACTCGAAGTAGGCGACCTCCGGCTGATAACCCGCATCGACCAGCGTATCGAAGCCGGCCTTCACCAACGCGCTGACGCCGCCGCACAACACGGCCTGTTCACCAAACAGGTCGGTCTCGGTCTCTTCTGTGAAAGTCGTCTCGATGACGCCGGCTCTGGTGACGCCGATACCCTTGGCGTACGACAGTGCCAACGCCTTGGCATGCCCACTCGCATCCTGATGCACGGCCACAAGCGCGGGTGTGCCCGCCCCGTCCTGGTACAGCTCGCGAACTCGGTGACCAGGAGACTTCGGCGCCACCATCGTCACGTCGACGTCTTTGGGCACCGTAATGGTGTTGAAGCGAATCTGGAAACCATGCGCGAACATCAACATGTCGCCCTTGGCCAGATTCGGGGCAATGGCGTCCTTGTACAGCTTCGCGGCGGTCGTGTCAGGCACCAGCATCATGATCACGTCGGCCCACTTCGCCACATCAGCCACATCGCCGACCTCGAGACCAGCGGCCTGCGCCTTGGCCTTCGAGCGGCTGCTCGCCGGCAGTCCGACCTTCACGGCCACGCCGCTGTCCTTGAGATTGAGCGCGTGGGCGTGGCCCTGCGAGCCGTAGCCAATGATCGCGACCTTCCGCTTCTGGATGAGGCCGAGGTCCGCGTCCGCGTCGTAGTACATCTTTGCCATCTGATTCGCTCCCTGCATTCGCGCGCCAGGCGTCAGGCTATTGGCTCTGTGCTCTGGCCGGATCGTTGTCACACTGCGATTGAAGTCCTTCGAACCACCCTCAGCGTCCGGGACGGCAACCTTGCTACCAGCCGGTGTTGTTTGGGTGTTCCCCCGGGGGCATCTCGACGCGGCCGGTCCGGACCATCTCCATCACCCCGTAGGCCGGAGCACCTCAAGCAAGCTATCGATTTTATCCTCAGTTCCGGTCGTTTCGATCACCAGCGATTCCGGAATGACGTCGACGATGCGCGCGGTAGACATCGGCCAGCTGCATCAACCAGTCACTGCGCCGGTCGATGCCGACGAGACGAGCTTCACGTACTTGCCGAAGACGCCACTGGTGTACTTCGGCTTCGGCGCCGTCCATCCCGCCAGGCGCGAGGCGATCTCGGCATCCGACAGTTCCACCGACAGCGTGCGCTTGGCGACGTCAAGGACGATGATGTCGCCTTCGCGGATCGCGGCGATCGGGCCGCCGCGCGACGCCTCCGGACAGATGTGACCAATCGACGCACCGCGCGTGGCGCCGGAAAAGCGGCCGTCCGTCAGCAGCAGCGTCGACTCACCCAGGCCAGCGCCGGTAATGGCGGCCGTCACACCGAGCATCTCGCGCATACCTGGACCACCGTGCGGCCCTTCGTAGCGGATGATGACCACGTCACCGGCCTTGATTTTCTGGAGCTGGACGGCCTCGAAGCACTGCTCTTCGCTATCGAACACGCGGGCCGGCCCGCGATGTTCCTTGCGCTCCGTGCCAGACAACTTCAGCACCGCACCCTCCGGCGCCAAATTGCCAAACAGAATGACCAGCCCGCCCTGCGGCTTCAGCGGATGCGCGTTTGGCCGAACCACTTCCTGCCCGGGTGTCTCGGTAGCGTTGGCGGCATCGTGCCCCAGCGAGTGTCCGCTGACCGTGAGCGCGTGGCCGTCGACCTTGCCCGACTCGATCAGTCTCTTCACCACCAGCGGGCTGCCGCCTGCGGCGTGCAGGTCCGTTGCGACAAATCGGCCCGACGGCTTGAGGTCGGCAATCAGCGGCGTGCGCGCACTGATCCGATCGAAGTCCGGCAGTGCGAGGTCGACGCCGGCCTCGCGGGCGATGGCCATCAAATGCAACACCGCGTTGGTGGATCCGCCAGTGGCGGCGACCACCGCGATCGCATTCTCGATGGCCGTCTTCGTGATGATCTCGCGCGGCCGTCGTCCCGACGCGACCAGTCTCACGATCTGCTCACCGATCGCCTTGCCAACATTCGCCTTGTGCGGATCCGTCGCGGGCACGCTGCCGCTGCCGAGCACTGAGATGCCGAGCGTCTCGCAGACGATCGCCATGGTGTTGGCCGTAAACTGTCCGCCGCAGGCGCCCGCCCCTGGGCAGGCGTGGTCTTCCATCAGCTTGAAGTCCGCGTCGCTCATTCGGCCACTCGCGTGCGCGCCGACCGCCTCGAAGACCTCCTGCACGGTGACGGCTTTGCCGTGAAAGTCGCCGGCAGCAATCGATCCACCGTACAGCACAATGCCGGGCACGTTGAGACGAGCCAGCGCCATGACGCCGCCAGGAATTGTCTTGTCGCAGCCGACCAGCACTACGAGTCCGTCGAAACCATTGCCGCGCGCCACGAGTTCGATCGAGTCCGCGATGACTTCACGGCTCACCAGGGACGCGCGCATGCCCTCGGTGCCCATCGTGATCCCGTCGGAGATCGATACGGTATTGAATTCCATCGGCGTCGCGCCCGCGGCGCGGATGCCGGCCTTGACGTGCTCCGCCAGCGTCCGCAGGCTCAGATTGCACGGGCCGACTTCAATCCAGGTGTTGGCGATCCCGATGAGTGGCTTCTTCAAGTCGGCGTCGGTAAAACCGACCGCCTTCAACATGGCCCTCGCTGGTGCGCGGCTCGGACCGGTGGTCAGGGGGTTACCTGCAAATGTCTTCACACGGATCTCTCTGAAAGCGACGCGGACGCCGCGGGTTTGCAACTGGCGTACGAGCCGAGCACGCGCACCATGGGAGCGAATTCCTCGAGGTGCGCCAGCGCGCGGCGGCACGGTAAATCAGT
The DNA here is from genome assembly GCA_040081555.1 of Vicinamibacterales bacterium. Taxonomy (GTDB): domain Bacteria; phylum Acidobacteriota; class Vicinamibacteria; order Vicinamibacterales; family CAVVIG01; genus CADEEX01. Next base: position 31,036 of record JBEBGG010000007.1, on the reverse strand, counting down.
ACTGGCCATCGCCAGATCGACGTAGAACAGATATTCCCATTTTCGGCTCGGAAAGGGCCGCGATTCGAGCTTCGTCAGGTTGATGTCGCGCAGCGCAAACACCGCGAGTGCCTTAAACAGCGCGCCCGGCTCATTGGCCAGGGTAAAGACGATCGAGGTCTTGTCTGGCGCAGCAGCGGAGAGCGGCTGACGCCCAACCACGATAAACCGGGTGGTGTTGTTCTCGTAGTCCTGGATGCCTGATTGGAGCGTCGACAAGCCGAACACTTCGGCCGCCCGTGCTGACGCGATCGCCGCCGCATCCTCGAGCCTCTGATCTGCAATCATCTTGGCGCTGCCGGCGGTGTCGTAGGTCGCCACGATCTCCACGCCAGTGAGCGTCCGAAGGAAACGGTCGCACTGCGCCAGTGCCTGGGGATGCGAATACACTTTCTTCACCTGCCCCAGCGTCCGCCCGGAGAGGGCCAGCAGGTGATGAACGACCGGCACCTCAATCTCTCCGACGATCGACAGGGAATGCTCGAGTAGCAGGTCGAAATTGCGATGGATACTCCCGCCAATCGAGTTCTCGATCGGCAGGACTCCGTAGTCCACCGCGCCGCTGTCCACGGCGGCGAACACGTCTTCGAAGCTTTTCGACGGGCGCAGATCGCCGTCGGCCGCAAGCTGCCGCGACGCGGCCTCGCTGAAGGCTCCCGGTTCTCCCTGAAACGCAATGCGCACCGATTCGGCTCCTAGTTCCTGGACCACAAACGAAAAGGCCATCAGTCCGGCGAAGGATGATGGCCCCTTGAGCTACAGACTCTCCGGTGCAGCCATCATCCCGTAGGCCGGACGACCAATACAACCACGCCGACGCCCCCGACGACGACGCCGTCGAGAACCTGTGTGTGGGGGGGGGAGATCAGCGCCATGGATGCCGAGGATTACAGCGGTTTACGCCCCAAACGTCAAATAGAAACAATTTACGTAATCATAAACCCACCTAATCGCCATGGCCATATCCATAAACAACTCAAATATTTCAGCCGTGACGTCCTGACGCAGCCCATGCGACAATCGGCGCATGTCTCTCCGGTTGATTGCCACGTTGGCCATGGCCGCCGCGCTTTCCACGGCGTGCAAGCTGAGTACCCCCCAAGACAACACGGTCGACCAGGTCTCGGGCACGATTCCCGTCGGTGGCGCTGACTTCAAGACCTTCGACGCGACCAAGAACGGCGAGATCCAGATCACCGTCACAACGCTCACGCCGACCCCAAGTGCCTCCCTCGGCATGTATCTCGGGGTTCCCGTCAGCGGCGCCTGCGCGCTCTACGGGAGCTACTACGCGTCGGTGGTCGCCAACCGCACGGTGGAGTTCGGCTATGTGAACAAAGCCAACTACTGCGTCCAGTTCTACGACACCGGCGCATTAACCGTGCCGACTGAGTACACCGCCAAGATTTCGCATCCCTGACCCTATAATCCCCCCGTGTCCTTCGACAACGTGGCTTTCTGGTGGATGGCGCTCGCCATCCTCGCAGCGATCATCGAAATCTCGATTCCCCATTTCGGTGTGATTTTCGCCAGCCTTGGCGCGCTGGTAGCGGCGCTGGCTGCCAGCCTCGGGCTTCCGGTTCCGGCACAAGTCATCATCTTCGTCCTCGCCTTTGGTCTATCGTTCTCGCTCATCCGTCCGCGCCTCATGCGTAACTCGGCGGCCAAAGGCATCCCGTCGCGCACGGCCACGCTCGTCGGCAAAGACGGCATCGTGACCTACGACATCGATCCGACCATTGGCGCCGGTCGAGTAAATGTGGGCGGCGAAGATTGGGCAGCACACGCCACTACCCCGCTGAGTGCCGGCACGCGTATTCGCGTGCTCGGTGCCGACGGCATCGTTTTGGAGGTCACGTCCGCATGACGATCGTACTGGCGCTGTTTGTTCTGTTTGTCATGATCGTCTTCGTCAAGGCGGTCAAGATCGTCCCGCAGAAGCAGGTCAAGATCATCGAGCGCCTGGGTAAGTACCACCGCACCGCGGAGGCCGGGCTCAACACGATCCTCCCGTTTCTCGATTCAGTACGCGACTCGATCGACCTGCGCGAACAGATCACCAAGATCGAACCGCAGCCTGTCATCACGCGCGACAACGTCACGATGGAAGTGGACGCCGTGATCTACTTCGTCATCGTCGATCCCGTACGTGCCACCTACGAGGTCCAGAACCTGCGCTGGGGGCTCGAGCAGCTCACCCTGTCGGCTCTTCGCAACGTCATCGGCCAGCTGGACCTCGATCACACGCTCGCGTCGCGTGACACGACCAACGCCCAGCTCCGAGCCGCGCTCGACACCGCCACCCAGCAGTGGGGCGTGAAGGTGATGCGCATCGAGCTCAAGAACATCACCCCGCCTGAAGAGATTCGTCTGACGATGGAAAAGCAGATGACGGCGGAACGAACCCGCCGCGCGGTGGTCACGACGGCAGAAGGCGAAAAATCGTCGGCCATTCTCCGCGCCGAGGGACAGAAGCAATCGCAGATTGTGACGGCCGAAGGCTCAAAGGAGGCCGCCGTACTGGCGGCCGAAGGACAGGCGCAAGCGCAGCTGCGGGTCGCGGAAGCCCAGGCCAAGGCCATCCAGATGGTGGCCGAAGCCATTGGTGGCGCCGGAAACCCGGCGCAGTATCTCATCGCCCAGCGCTACATGGAATCGCTGATGGCCATCGCCAACGGTGCGGACAAGATTGTCTTCATGCCGTATGAGGCGACCGGTGTGCTCTCTTCGCTTGGCGGCATCAAGGAACTGCTGACGGCGACGACTCCGAAGTAGTGCGCGGCGTTGGCCGCGCCTATTCGCCGATGAGAATCTTGATCACCAGCTTCCGAACCGAGCTCGATTCGCTCGCACGGACACCTGGCCGGTGGGCATCATGTGGAAACAACACAATGAACCGTCCCGGTGTGAGCCGCAGAAATTCGCCAGGTCCTGACCCAAACAGGACGTCCCTGTCGGCGTCGTAGGGATCCGCATCCACCGCCTGCAGCGGCGTAATCCCGATCAGCTCTTCGCCGGCGATCACCACCTGCACGTCAATATGGCGACGGTGCGCCTCCCAGCGCGTCTCGTGCTCGGCTCTTGTCTCGTAGTCCGCCACAGAGGCGAAGACCCGGTCGCCATCGACGTCATGACGTCCCGGCGGCAGCTGCGACAGGTCTGTTGACTGGAGATACTCCAGGGCGATCTTCAGCCTTGGGCTGAGATCGAAGTACGTGGACGCGCAAGCAAGGTCGTCGAGAATCACGGGACCATTATCGCCGGCAGGCCTTCAGCTCTAGTTCTTGAACACCAGGGCCATGATCACGGTGACGTCGTTGCGCACAAAGCCCGGGGCGACGATACGGTTCTTGTAAGTGTCGAGGAATTCCAGCTTGAGCTGCGTCCGCTCCGTTAACGCCGCAGCCACGGCGATGCTCAACGCGTACAAAGAGTCGGCGAAGTCGTCGGTCCTGTGAAGCGCCATCAGCGACTGCGTCAGCGTCGTCGTCTTCGTGAGCTGATGAGAGAGCTTGTCCCCGTAGGTCACGGCGCCGGTGGTTGTGACGTCGAGGCCCGGGTTCTTTTCCGCGACGAGGCCCAGACCAGCGTCTACGGACAACTTCGTCGCCGGTCCATCGACGAGCCGATAGCCAATGCCGCCGGTTGGCGCCACGAGGTAGTCGATGCTCTTGAATTGATCCCGCACGTACTGCATCTGGCCGAACACGAAGCTGCGGTCGAGCAGCTTGAATTCATCCCGGCCGTTCAGCGCCAATCGGTCGGCCGTCAACTCGCCGTTGCTCTTGCCCCGCAGGAAAAGGCCGTCGGACTTAATCAGATTCCGCCGTTTGGGGTCGCGGACGAGGTCGTACCCGATGTTGAAGGTCGTGGTGTCACTATTGCCACTGGTGACGGTAAGACCGGCGCTGGCTGATTCAGTCCACACCTTGGTAGGCGGCGGCGCCTGCGCGAGGGCGGGCAGCGCAGTGGAGAGCGAGACGACAACGACGGGAAGTAGCGAATCAAGGATACGACGCATGCGTCTGAGCCTATCATCGTGGCCGATGCATCCGCTCAATCGCCGCACGTTCCTCGGCACCTTGTCGGCAGCCGGGCTGGCCGGCCTCGCCGCGCCAACGGCTGAGGCACAGAACACGCCATCGGTGTCCATCGACGTCACGCTCCCCCAGCCAGCCACGGACGTGACACGCCGACTCGCGCGCTATGTCCTTGGTCTGAAATACGACGCATTGCCGGCGGCGGTGACCAAAGAGGCCAGGCGCACGCTGCTCAACTGGATGGGTTGCGCCATCGGTGGTTCGCGTCACGAGACCGTGGAAATCGCCATCGGCGCACTGAGCCCATTCTTTGGCGCGCCACGGGCATCAGTACTCGGCAGGCGCGAACGGACGGACATGCTCCATGCGGCGCTGTTCAACGGAATCTCTTCGCACGTCTTCGACTTCGACGACACGCACCTCAAGACGGTGATCCATCCGGCCGGTCCGGTCGTCTCAGCCATCTTCGCGCTCTCTGAAGATCGTCCTGTCACCGGCCGGGAGTTCATTACCGCCATGGTGGCCGGCATCGAAACGGAATGCCGCATTGGCAGCGCCGTCTACCCTGCGCACTACGATCGTGGCTGGCACATCACCGGCACCGCAGGGGTGTTTGGCGCCGCCGCCGCCACCGGCACACTGCTCGGCCTCTCGGAACAGCAGATGGTCTGGGCGCTCGGCCTAGCGGCCACGCAGCCTGTGGGGCTGCGTGAGATGTTTGGCTCGATGACCAAGAGCTTTCACCCTGGACGTGCCGCGCAGAATGGAATGACGGCGGCACTCCTGGCGCAGCGGAACTTCACCAGCACCGAGGTCGGCATCGAAGGCAAGAACGCCTGGGCCAACGTGCTCAGCACCACACACGACTACCGGCACATCACCGAAGGGCTCGGTACCCGCTACGAGCTCTTGCTGAATACCTACAAGCCGTTTGCATGCGGCATCGTGATCCATCCGACCATCGACGCCTGCATTCTGTTGCGCAATCAGTACCGCCTTGAGGCCGATCAGATTGCACGCATCGATCTCTCGGTGCATCCGCTCGTGTTGGAGCTGACGGGACAAAAGACGCCACAGACAGGACTCGAAACCAAGTTCAGTGTCTACTTCGCCGCCGCACTCGCCGTCGTCGTCGGCGCGGCAGGCGCGCGAGATTTCAGCGACGACAACGCGAGGAATCCGACCATCGTCGGGCTGCGCGATCGCGTGACTGCCACAGTGGACTCGACGATCGGCCCGGAACAAGTGGGTGCCGTCATCACCCTGAGGGACGGCCGGCGCCTCACCACCTTCATCGAACACGTGGTGGGCAGCCTCGAGCGACCGATGACCGACGCGGACCTTGAAGCAAAGTTCCGCGGCCTGACAGACGGCGTACTGTCAGCCGAGCAAACGCAGCAAGCCATCGGCCTCTGCTGGCAGGTGGATGCGCTGCCTTCCGCTGCTGTCCTCGCCGCGGCAGCACGCGTGTAGCCGTTCACAGCGCCCCAGTCAGCAACGACGTGAGCCCGCCGTGGCAACTCCGTGGCAAGACTGCGATGAGTCGCGCTTGCCATCTTTCGTGCCGGCCATGGTATTGTTGAGAGCTCTTACTGAGAGTCCCCATCGTCCAGAGGCCTAGGACGTGGCCCTTTCAAGGCCAAAACCCGGGTTCGAATCCCGGTGGGGACGCCATCCTTTGTAGGGCTCCCCTTCACAACAGTTACGGCATCGATCTTCGTGGAAGACCGTGTGTCGATGTTCGGCGCTGTGCCGGATTTGTGCCGGTCGTGTCGGCAGTGAGCACGCGCACGGCGCGCGCCATGTCCGCACCGCAATTTCGGGACTTCTACATCTTCCGCGAGACCTTGACGAAGGTTGCTCGAGTCTTCGGAACGAGCCGACGCAGTTCCGTGTCCGTTTGACAAGAGTGCTGGGCTAGTCTTTACGTCGTGAAAATGACCCGGAACAAGGTTCCAACGCTCTTGTCTGGAGCGGTGGGTCTGGCGCTCGTTCAAAGGTTCGCGCCAAGGCAGGCGGCGCGACGTTCGTTTCTGGTAGGCGGCGGGCTGGCGTGGGTCGCCATCTTATCGCTGGCCGCGATCGTCCCGGCCCAGGACCGCTCACCCGCATCTCTCCCGGCCGCCACGGCGCCGAGCAACCCACCGGCTAACGTCGCGCCCGGTGTGATTGCCCGCGACGCCGGCGGGCACACGATGATTCGCGCCGTCCGTGCACCCGGACCCATGCGCATCGACGGCCGCCTCCAAGAAGAGTTCTACGCCACGGTCCCCCCTCTCTCCGGATTCATCCAGAACGAGCCGAAGGCGGGCGCACCAGGGAGCGAGAAGACTGAGGTCTGGATTTTCTTCGACGCGACCACCTTTTACGTGAGCGCCCGCTGCTGGGAATCACAGCCCGACCATCTCGTGGTGAACGAGATGCGCCACGACCACGCGAACATCACGCAGAACGATCTGTTCGCCTTCGGCCTGGATACCTTTTACGACCGGCGCAATGGCGTCTTCTTCGAGGTGAGCGCGATCGGCGCACGCATCGATGGTCAGGTCACGAACGAACGGATCGCTAACCTCGATTGGAATCCCGTCTACGCCGCGAACGTCGCGCGATTCGAGGGTGGATGGACGGTGGAAGTGGCCATTCCGTTCAAGTCGCTCCGGTATCGACCCGGCGACACCCAGATCTGGGGATTCCAGGCGAAACGCATCAACCGGCGGAAGAATGAGGTGTCCTACATCACGCCGATGCCCGCGTCGATGGCGGGGCGCGGCCATTTGCAGTCGTCGCTCATGGCAACGCTCGTCGGCATCGAGGCTCCCTCGGGCGGGCGCACGCTCGATCTGAAGCCCTACGCAATCTCGACCCTGGCAGGCAGTGGCACGGTGGGCGCGCCCGTGCCCCGTGATCTTTCGGCCAGCGCCGGCATCGACGCCAAATACGGGGTCACACGAAGCCTGACGGCCGACCTCACCTACAAGACGGACTTCGCGCAGGTGGAGGCCGACGAACAGCAGGTCAACCTGACGCGCTTCAGCTTGTCCTTTCCCGAGAAGCGCGATTTCTTTCTCGAAAACCAGGGTGTCTTCGGCTTCGGCGGCGCCGCGGCGTCCAACGCGAGTTCGACGAGCGACCTGCCGCTCCTCTTCTATAGCCGCCGCGTCGGGTTGAACGAAGGCCGTCAGATTCCCATCCAGGGTGGGGGACGGCTCAGCGGCCGGGCGGGACGCTACAGTCTCGGGCTGCTGAACATCGAATCCGAACGCGACGAGGAATCCGCGACACCAGCCACCAACTTCACCGTCGCGCGCGTCCAGCGGGACATCCTGCGCAAGAGCAGCATCGGGGCGATCGTGACCCACCGGTCGAACGCCCAGCGCCGGGCCGGAAGAAACCAGGCCTATGGCGTGGATGCGAGCCTCGCCTTCTACAACAACCTGGTGATCAACGCGTACGCGGCCCGCACGGACACCGAAGGGCTCCCGGGCGACGATGCGAGTTATCGCGGCCAGCTCGATTACGCCGGCGATCGATACGGCGTGCAGCTTGAACGATTGAGCGTCGGCGGACACTTCAACCCGGAGGTCGGGTTCGTCCGCCGCACAGACATACGGAAGAATTTCGCACAGTTTCGCTTCAGCCCACGCCCGCCGCCCAACCTTCTTATCCGCAAGTATTTCCTGATGGGGTCGATGGCCCACATCGAGAACCGCGCCGGCCGACTCGAGATGCGGGACGTCGAGAGCGAAGCCGCGATCGAGTTTCACAGTGCGGACCGGCTCTACGTCGGGTACGGCAACATTTACGAGTTCGTCCCACAACCTTTCCCGATTGCGACGACGATCACCCTGCCGGTCGGGGGATACTCCTTCGCGAGCGGAAAGGTCGGTCTGACGCTGGGGAATAAGCGGCGCCTGTCGGGGACGGTGTCGCTCGAGCACGGCACGTTCTACAGCGGCGACAAGACGTCCATCACGTGGACGAAGGGCAAGGTAAGCGTGACACCGAGGCTCTCGGTGGAGCCTCGCCTCTCGATCGACCGCGTGACGCTCGCAGAAGGTACGTTCACGAATCGGCTGCTTGGATCCCGGGCGACCTTCTCGATGAGCCCGTTGTCGTTCGTGAGCGCGCTAGTTCAGTACAACACCGCGACGCGCTCGGCTTCGGCCAACGTGCGCCTCCGGTGGGAGTACCGGCCAGGCAGCGAACTCTTTCTGGTCTGGAACGAACAGCGAGACACCGTTCCCCAAAGCCTCCCCACGCTGCTCAACCGCGCGTTCATCGTCAAGGTCACCCGCCTGGTCAGGTTCTAGGCGGGTAAAGGACTGGCTACCAAGGAATGAGGAGAACCGTCGGATGATGAAACTCGGCGCGTGGGTGTTTCTTGCCGGGGCCGCGGTGACCGTCGCCTTCCATGCGGCAATGATGCTCGGCGCCCCCTGGGGGCATCTCACCATGGGCGGTCGGTGGAGCGGCACGCTGCCTCTGCCCGCTCGAGGTCTGTCGGCGCTCTCGGCGGCGCTGATACTCCTGATGGCCAGCGTTGTCGCCGCCAGAGCCGGGCTTTCGGCGTGGCGATTTCCTGAGTGGTCTATTTACGCCGTGGTGGGATTCCTGGTGCTTTCGATCGCGATGCATGTGGCGACGCCGAGCACGGCCGAGCGCCAGCTATGGCTGCCGTTGATCCTCGCCATGGCGCTGGGCGCTGCCGCCACCCTGTGGCGCCGGTGACGGCACGAACGGGCCACTGGACTTCAGACGTGGCTCTGCCGACTCACGGCACCAGACATCGAGAGGCTTTGTTACCGGGAGCCGCACCGGGTCGGTTAGAGGGCTTGTCGCGATAGACCACGTGGCAGTTCAAGCACGAGTCGGCAAGTTGGTTGGTGGCCTCACTCACCGCCTCCTGATTCCGACTCTGCGACGCCTTGTAGGCGGCCCTTCCGGCCTCCGCCATCTCCATCGTGAACTTGATCCAGTCGGGACGGTCCACCGGAACCGGTCTCCCGTTCTCGCACCGCCGACCGGGCGTCAACAGGAGTGGAGCTGCCTCGGCCACCGAGACGGCCGCATAATCCACCAGCTCCCATCCGGTGTAAATGCCGGCTCCCCAATCGACCCACGAGAAGCCATTCCTGCTCGTCGTGTCGTCCGGCTTGCGCTGCGGCAAGGGCGCCCCTGGATCGGTGCCCTGCACATTGAAAATCATGTTCGAGCTGGGGAAAAGAATGCCGCGCATGAGCTGAGCCATGTTCCCTGCCGGAGGGAACGACGGTGCGTGCGCTGCACTAGGTGCCACGCGCGGCGCAGAAGCCGGCATCGCGGGAAGCGTGATCTGCTTAAGCGCTGCCTCGCCCGCGGCCAGTTCCGCCTGTCCGGCTGGGAATCTTCCAACCTGGAGCACATACGCGATCAGGTCCGCCACCTGCTGCTCGGTGAGCTTCCCAGGATTATCCTCGGGCATGGTCTGCTTGATCTTCGAGAAGAGCTCCGAGAGGGGCCCGGCCCACACCGCCACGAACGCGTCTCCGGTGAGAGGCGGGGCCTGGGAGCCCTCGAGGACCGCACCGTGACAGGACGCGCATCGGTCTTTGTACGTCGCCTGGCCTCGGCTGGCCTGCTGCTCCGTGTACACCCGGTCCCTGACCGTTCGTGACTGCTGGGCGTGCAGGTCGGGAACGAGGAACATGCGGCCACCAGTGACCGCGAACCCTGCCAGGCCGAGCACGAAGCAACCAAACAGCATGCTGGCCGGTCGCAATGCGCGCCGCCGGCAGCGGTTGAAACTCGAAGACATCAACACCCTCCAGGAGACCGATGGTTGAGGCGTAGTATACGGCCTCACGAATCGACCCACCTCGCAGCGTGGCGGCGCAGTCGCCGCACCGCGGGCCATATGGCCGTCACTGATAATCCGATTCCGCCAAGGCTGAGCACGACCAGCACGATGTCCCAGGCCGGCCGCCGATAGTAGAGGAACGGAAAATCGAGACTGTGCAGCCCGTTGTACAGCCACCGATTCAGGCGTGTCCGGGTCGTCTGTCGCATCGAGACCCGCCCGTTCTGGGGATCGAGATAGAGCGACGTGTTCTCCGGATCGTCGTACCGCACGCGTAGAACAGGCAGCGGCTTCGACCGATACCGGTCGTAGTAGTACGCGTCATACGAGTCGAGCCAGTCCGACGCCAGAACCGAAACGCCAGGCATGACCGATGCCGCCATCTGAGTAATGCTCGCGGCCGGAAGACGCTCGAACATCGTGCTCGGCTCATCGAGCCACACCATCCGGTGGTCCAGCGCCAACTGCGCGGAGAACTGCGCAGTGACGTCGGGGTTCTTAACGCGCCTCGCCTCGGCAATGGTAGGGGCTCGGTAGGCCATGGCAAGCGGCCTTCCCTGAAACTGGAGAATCTCGAGCTCCTTGACCGGGTGTTCGCGGGCCAATGTGTCTCGCACAGCCCGAAGGCTCAAGAGGTCGACACCCTCCAGTCGCAGAGCGCCACCACTGGCCGCCACCTGCTGCGCCTCGGTCGGATCGGTGTAGGGCGTCCAGTCCCACGGCGTCAGCGAGAGCGCGCCGCTCAACGCCCAGGTGAACGAGAAGAGTCCGAAGATCAACCCGGCGTAGTGGTGCCACCACACAAGGCCCGCATAGGGCGAGTGCGACGGCCGCCGTTTCAAGCGGAATCGCTGCGACGGTGAGAATCGCCAGACGCCGATCGCCAGACCCGACGCACACATGACGCAGCCGATCAGCGCGGCGAAGACGATGGAGTACCGCCACAACGTGCCGTGCAGGCGAAACGGAGTGAAGTAGGTCCAGTGCAGGACGGCACCCGCGAAACCCCAGAAGCGTCCACGGGCGTTGGTCTTCATCACCAGGTCGCCGATGTCATCGGCGGTGTAGGCCACGGTGCCCTCCGCGTCGCCCAGGGCCACGCGGTGCATCGGCAGAAACCGCGGAAGCCCCCCGTCGAGCGTCCATTGGTCCGGGCCATCGATCCGGTCGATCACGCGCATCGACGCCGCGTGCTCCGGCACGAGCCGCCGCACCAAGGCGAGCGCCTCGTCGTCGTTCAGCGGCTGAAGACGCTCACCGCTATCGGCGTAGACCGCTGACCAGCGCCCATTGGCCTCGAAGCGGTAGACCGGACGGTCGGCCAGCATGCCGACCCGGACGCGGCTCGGAATGCCGCTGACCGCGCGCGCGGCATCCGCTGGTAGGACGGCGACATGGCTGAGGTCGAGCGTGGGCATGCGCGCCAGGCGCTCCTCGGCCGTCAGACGAGGCATGCGCGCGTACATCATGACGATGCCCGACACAAACCAGACGAGGAAGACGAGACAGCCCGCTGTACCAAGCCAGCGGTGTGTGTAGATGAGCACACGTCGCCAGTCGAACCCCCAGGCAGCCGTCTTGGTCATGGACTATTTTGCGCTGTCGTCCGCGCTAGAGCCATTGAGCGCCCGAGCAGCGATCGGCCGGGTCACGTTGCGGACCTCGCGAGTGAACTCCGCGAACCAAAGGCCCTGGCGGACCGGACGCCGCTAAAAGCCATACGTCACCGACACCTCCGCAGACCTCGGCGCGCCGAGCATCCACTGTGGCGCAAACCCGTTGTAGTAGAAGTCGGTGGCGTACACCTCGTCGCCAAGGTTATAGACGTGCAAGTCGACCGACGTGCTCCTCCCGAGACGTTTGCGCGCTCCCAGGTCGACGATGGTGTAGGTCGGAATCTTCGTCGTATTCGTGTTATCCCAATAGCGTGGACCAACCGACCGTACGCCGCCCTTGAACTGCCAGTCCTGGGGGGCGTTCCACGTCAACCACAGATTGACCGAGCGCTCGGGCGTGCTGGGCGGTGTCTTGCCGGCGCGTGAGACATACGCACCGTCAATCTCCTCGCCGAAGTCGTCGTAGCGCGCGTCGAGGAACGCCGCATTGGCGTCAACGGTCAGGCCCCCGGGCAACTTGATCGCTGCCGACATCTCGACACCGCGGGAGGACTGTGCGCCGACCTGCTGCACGACGCCCGGCTGGCCGAACACTGGCGCCAGCAGATCCTTCTTGACGATCTGGTAGCCGGCGACCGTCCACTCCGCCCGCTGCCCCCAGAGCGACTGTTTGACGCCGGCTTCAACCTGACGGCCTTTTGTTGGATCCAACAGCATGGATGCGGCGTTGTTGCTAATGATGTCGCCGATCGTATCGGTCGCTGTCGCCACCTGACCGTAGGCCGAGAGCCCCGGCTTGACCGCGAACACGACGCCGCCACGCCCACTCGGGGGGGTGTAGGTACGATTCGAGACAACGCCGTTCACCAAGTTCGTGCGTTCGGCTGCGTAGCGATCGAAGCGCGCTCCGCCGACCAGCGAGACCTTGGATGTCAACTGGAGGCGATCCTCAGCGAAGAGCGCGGTCCGGTGGGTGTGAGTGAGGTACTTTGGCACCGTCGGATCGACGTGCAGGAACGCACCCGGAGTCGAGTTGCGCAAGTCGATCGTGCTGAAGCCGCTGTACGGGCTGTTGTTGACATGCTGGAAGCTCACGAAGTTGTAATCGAAGCCAGCCGATAACGTATTACTCCTGCCACCCACGCGCTTGGTCAGGGTGAGGTCGGTGCGATCGCCGTATTGGCGCTGCTTGTGGAAGATCTCGATGTAGCTATCGCGCGCGACGAGGCCCGTCGACGGATCGAACACGTATTCCTCGGCGTTCCGCCAGTGACGATTCGTCGCCAGCACCTGCACGCCGCTCCTGACGCGCACTGTCGCGGATGGCTGCCACTCGAGCTTGACCTGCGTCCAGTTGTCCCGGTACGAGATCTCGGAGTCGCTCACGTTGTAGTTCACCTTCCGTATCGACCCGTCGATCACACCGCCAATCGTTGGTGTGCCGAAGTACTCGCCCGGCCGCTGGTGCCCGAAGTCCTCGGAGAGTGTGAGGGTCAGCTTCGCCGTGATCTGCCGTCGAAGCGAAGCGGAGAGAGCTGTGCTGTGTGACGGGTTGTTCTCCACCCATCCTCCAGAGCGGTTCGTGCTGAGGTCGAAGCGGTATGAGGTGTTCGCATTGATCGGTCCGGCCGCATCGACGGCGCCTCGATAGGTATTGAATGAGCCGGCCGCCAGTCGCACAGAACCCTCGCGAGAGAACGGATTCGGTTTGCGCGGCACAACGTTCACCGCGCCGCCGATTGAGCCGTTGCCGTAGAGCACCGAGGCCGGTCCTCCGAGCACCTCGATGCGCTCGACCGTCCAGGGATCGAACGGGAACGTGACGGTGCCTGCGCCTACGAAGAGCTGATCGCCATCAAACAGCTGCATGACCGAGCCGACACCGCCGAATCCGCGCGCCACGACCGCCCCGCCACCATTGCCTGGATCTCCCTGCATCGTCACGCCGACGGCCCTGGTCTTTGCATCGGCCACCGATCGATCGCCGCGGTCGCGGATCACCTCGCCGGAGATGATCGACACGCTCGCCGGCGTCTCGAGTGGGGTCAGCCCGAGCCTGGACCCGGTGAGACCGGGCGTTGCCAGTGTCGACGGTGCTGAGCCCACCACACTGATGGCCTCGCTCAGACCGGCGACCTGGAGGGCGATTGTCAGCGGCGCATTCTGATCGGCGGCCAAGATGTTCTGCCCCCACGACGAGAATCCGGTCGCTTCGACGCGAAGCGTATAGGAGCCACGATCAATCTGGTTGAATGAGAACGAACCGTCTCCGCCGGTGCGTGTCTCCTGGCGCCGGCCGGCCGGCGATGTCAGAGTGACGCGCGCATCAACAACCGCGGCGCTGGCGGGGTCTACAACCCTGCCAGACACACTCGCTGTCTGAGCGACGGCTGCGTGAGCGAAACAAGTAAACAGCAGGAATAACCCTGTCGTTCGCGACATCGACATCATGCGAGTACCTTCTCCGTGGGTTTGAGCGACGCCGTGGCGTCAGAGCCACGTCTTCGTGCCGCGTTCCTTGATGAGCTCCTGAGGGATCTTGACCAACTCGCGCAGCGCGTTGGCCGCAGCGATGTCACTGCGCCGATCACCTTTTGAGCGTCTGAATCGTAAGCAACTCCTGCGTGCCAGGGTTCTGAAGAGTTGATGAACTTTTCGTCAGGCAGCCCAGCACCGGCACTTGACCCCTTCAGACGACGAGTGCCCCGCCACAGTGCGCGGCCAACTCCTACGATTCTTCGTGGGCTATCATTGCTGGGTATGTCTAGCGTCGATGGGAAGTCCATCGTACGGCCAGATGCGGAGCACATTCATGCCAGCAAAGAGCAGCAACCGGTCACGCCACAAGATCGCGCAGCGACGGAGAATCACCCGACGGGCCACCCTTCAGAGCACCATCGCCAAGCAGCGCCTCGAAGCGAGCCGGCGCGAGAGCTACCTCGCCCAGAAAGCCGCGAAGCCGACGGGCGGCGCCGAGCAGTAGCGTCGTAGAATCGGCCGGGCTTTGAGCGCCCGGCCGACCCAACGGCGCCACGACCTGCGCTCCTGAACGCCCCCGCCCCATCCTCGAGAGGCCCTGATGAGCGACGACAACCTGAAAGCAGACCTCGAACGACTCCGCGCCGAGAACGAACAACTCAAAGGCCAGCGTGCTCGCGGCATCTCCATGAAGGTGAGCGAGAAGGGCGGCCTGTCCGTGTACGGCATGGGCCGCTTTCCCATTACCCTCTACAAGGAGCAGTGGCTGAAGCTGCTCGACATGGCGGCAGAGATTCGTACGTTCATTAATGAGAACGACGGCAAGCTGAAAACGAAGGGCGACTGACAAGCGGCCTTACCAAGGCCTGACCGGGCGCGCGGCGCTGAAGGCGCGCACTACCGCGGCGCGCGAATCGCGTCGTGCACGACTGCCAGAAGCGCCACGCACGCCGTGTCCGAGCGCAGCGTCCGGGCACCGAGACCCACCCGCGCAAACCCCTGGCGATCGAGGAGCGAGAGTTCGAACGCGTTCCAGCCGCCTTCTGGCCCGATCGCCAGCAACACGCGCTGGTCGCAGCCGCCGAGGGCGTCTCCAATCTGCTGGGTCGCCGAGGGGTCAGCCACCAGGCGTCGTGTCGCAGGGGCGAGGCGATCAAGGTCGTCCTCCACGAGCACACGAAACTGCCGATGGACACTGACGCGCGGCAGATGAGTATCCTTCGCCTGCTGCAGCCCTTCGATGAGTAGATCCACATAGACCTCGGGCGTGAGCACGTGCGTGTCGAAGTAGTTGCGTTCGACGCGCTCCGCATTGGTGAGCATCACTTGCCCCACGCCAAGGGCCGCCACCTGCGCCCACAGCCGCTGCAATACCTTGGGACGCGGCATCGCCAACAGCAGGTCAACGCGCGGACGCGGCGCCACCGCTGGTTCGAACACACACTGCAGGCTCACTGCGTCGGCCGCGACGTCCACCACCTGGGCCGTGCCCAGGGGACCGTCGAGCACGCCCACCCGCACCACCTGTTCGCGTTGCACGCCCAGCACGTTGAGCAAGTGTGTGGCCCTGCGACCGTGCAGCCGCACGTAACCTTCGGGCGTGATTTCGGTCGAATGCAAGAGAATGAGATTCACAGTGTCAAGTCAGGACTGCACCAGTGCGCCAGATCGCTCGATAACTCTGTCAGATTCTCAGCGATCCGTCGCCCGCTGCTCCATCACGATGACACGCTTGGTCCTTCCCTTCGTCCTGTTCTTCTTGTGCGGCCGTGCCACCGCGTCTCCAGTCGACCCGCCGACGGTCACGTCGCGGCGCGTGCAACCCCTGCTTGGCGTCGGCCGGCTCCCAGTCCCTTCCGAGACGGTGCCCGTCACCGCAGAAGCGCTGTTCGATGACACCGGCAAGGTGCAGGAGATCCAGATCGAGATCAACACGAAGGACTGGGCGGCACTGAAGGAGAACTACCTCGCCAATACCTACTATCCGGCGGACCTCAGGTGGAATGGCCAGGTCGTCCGCAACATCGGCGTACGCTCACGCGGCACCTCCACTCGGAGCCCGGAAAAGCCCAGCCTGCGCATCGACTTCAACCGCTACACCACCGGACAGACGTTTCTTGGACTCAAGTCCCTCCTGGTCAAGAACAACCTGACTGATCCGTCGAGCATGCACGAGCGAATCGCCATGCAGTTCTTCCAGCGGATGGGCATTCAGACCTCCAGGGAGGCCTCCGTGCGCCTCGTCGTGAACGGCGTGTACGACGGGCTCTATACGCTGGTCGAAGCGCCTGACCAGGACTTCGTCCAGCGCACGCTGGGAGAGAGCGACGGCTACCTCTACAAGTTCGACCGCAACTTCGGTGACGAGCCCTACTACTTCGAGTATCTGGGCGCTGATCCCGCTTCCTACGTGCCGCATCACTGGCAGCCCCAGACGCATGCCTCGGACCCTCATCCTGAGCCAATCGTCGAGATGATCCGAATCGCGACCCAATCGTCTGGATCGGCGTTCCCGACCGACATCGGCCACTATCTCGACCTGGTCGCCGTCGTGCGCCACGTCGCCATTGAAAACTACCTGGCGGAGCCGGACGGTTTCCTTGGCGGCGCGGGCATGAACAATTTCTACATCTATCGCCTCGAGAATCGGCTGCTCCACGTCCTGATCCCGTGGGATAAGAGCGAGACCTTCCGAGACGGTCCCGCCTTCGATATCCTGAACGGCATCGAGAACATTCCCGACTCGCGGCAGAATCGACTCTGGGCGCGGATCTGGCAGTTCGCCGAGCTACGGCGCGTCTATTTCGACACGTTGCTGGAGTGTGCGACGTCAGCCTCGGCGCTGGTCGAGGGGGACACCCGCACATGGATGGAACGGGAGATCGACCGCGAGTTCGAGCAGATCAAGGCCGACGTCCAGCTCGATCCACAGACGCCCTACTTCTTCCAGGACTTCCTTGCAGGCGTCGACGCCATGCGCGCATTCGCCGCGGCGCGCGCGGAGTATGTCAGGACCGAGGTTGCGAGGCGACGTCACTAAAGCCGCCCATGGCGGATTCCCGCCGCTGACCTAGGCCACGGTCGGTGGCGGCGCGTTCATCCAGTCGTCCTCAGACGCCTGGGCAAATCCCAGCGCTCGCGAGCGGTCGACGGTCTGCGGACGCCAGGATGACTCGCACAGACCGCAGTAGAAGCGCACCTTCGGGTCCCGAAGCTCTCCGAGCGTTCGCGATTGGGCGGGGCGGTGCCCCTTAGGGCAGCGCGCGGCAAAGTTGTGCACGGGCGAATGGCGATGCATGAGCGGGCGTCTCCTCCTACGCTTGTGCGTATCACGGCGCGTGCCAGCATCAGGAGAATCGACTTCAGGGGCCGTCAGGCCATCCGCCGTCCACCGTGTCGCTCAACTGCACGGTATGCCGCTCCTTCGGAAATGCAGAGCGCCAATTCCTGTCATCGCTCCTTGTTCAACTGACAGAGAGTGTCGGCGAGTCGACCTTTCTATATACTGGCCCGGCAGGACCTGGCCTCATGAAGAAGCTCGCTGCCCTTTTCCTCTTCTCGACCCTCAGCAGTGCCGTCGTCTTCGCCGCCGACCGCATCTTTACCAACCCCAATCCCGACGCCGCTCTGAAACAACTGTTCCCCAACGCGGTGTTGACTCCGCTGTCGGGCACACCGCTCCACTTCACTGCGTATGCGTCTGACCCGGTAAAGAACCCTTCGCAAACGCCCCTCGGCTATGCCTTCTGGACCACGGACGTGGTGCCGAGCGAACACGGCTATCACGGGCCAATTCACCTGCTGGTCGGGATGCGACTGGACGGCACGCTCACCGGCGTGGTGTGCGACTACCACTCAGAGCCGTACGGCTACTTCTCGGTTGAACCGCCGGCGTTTGCCGCGCAGTTCGCAAACAAGAGCATCCACGATCGCTTCATCGTCGGCGCGGACGTGAACGCCGTCTCGCGCGCCTCCCTCAGCATGAATAGCGCGACCCGCGCCATTCGCGACAGCTCGCGCATGGTGGCCCGCTCGCTGCTCAGTCCTGACGGGGTGAAGAAGTGAACCGCCGCCTACAGCGGCTTCTCGCCGTCGCGCTTCTGCTGCTTGCCTGCGGAGCACCCTCGCGCGTCTGGGCGCAGGCACCCTCCGAGCCACCTGCCGCCTCTGCCGACGACCCGTGGGGCTTCGATGATGCCGAGCAGGTGGAAACGTGGCCCGACATCCTGCGGCCGCAAGCCGCGGACATCGCCCTCACCACGGCGCTCATCGGCTTCGCCCTGTTCTCCTTTGGGCGCCGCAGCCGGCCACTGAAGTACGCGACGCTGATCTGCACGGTTGCATATCTCGGCGTGGTGAAGAGCACGATGTTCTCAGTGACGGACATCTTCCGCATCGTCGAGCTCAACCTGCCGGTGTTCAAGTACAGCATCTCCTGGTACATTTTTGCGGGCTTCACGTTGGTCTCCACAGTGATTTGGGGACGGCTGTATTGCGGACGCATCTGCGCGTTCGGAGCGTTCACGCAGCTGCTGGACGCAGTGGTGCCGAAGCGGCTCAGACGGGAACCGCCCCTCTGGCTCGAGCAGCGCGCCAGTTACATCAAATACGGCATGCTCGTGGCGGTCTTGAGCTATTACATCACCACCAAGCACACCAACATCTACCGTTACGTGGAACCGTTCTGGATGTTCACGCGGTCCGCCACGCCGATGCTCTGGGCCATGCTGGCTACGCTGCTTCTGGCCTCGCTTGTGGTCCGCAATCTCTACTGCCGCTTCCTCTGTCCTGTGGGCGCCATGCTCGGCATCATCGCCAAGGCGACGACCGTGCTGCCGATCAAGCGCTGGTCGGAGTGCAGCACCTGCAAAATCTGCGAGAAGGCCTGCGAGTGGGGCGCCATCGAAGGTCCGAAAATCATCAAGAGCGAATGCGTGCGGTGTGACGACTGCGAGCGCATCTACGCAAACGAAAAGGCCTGCGTCCACCACCTGTTGATTGCCAAGAAGGACCGCTGGGCCAAGCAAGGGATTCCGCTCCGGGTCATCAGCTGACGAGCCGGCCGAGCCTAGAGACTCGTTTCCGCATCCGTGGTCTGACCTATGGCGCATCCGTCGGCGGGTGCGCGATGGTGACCTTGTCCTTCAGGCCGCTCGAAATCAGCACGTCGTTTGTCGCCGACACGATCACACCTTCCACATCCGGCATCCGCTCGATCAGCGCCATCCCCTGCTCTGGACCAAGGATGAACACGCCTTTGGCCAGCGCATCGGCCAGCACCGCCTTCGATGTGACCAGCGTGACACTCCGCGATTCACGCGCTGGCTGTCCGGTGCGCAGATCGAGGATATGGTGGAACCGTACGCCGTCCTTCATGAAGAAGCGTTCGTAGTCGCCGGACGTGCTCAGCGTCTTGTCGCGAAGTTCGACAATGGCGAAGGGCGGGCCATCGGCGGCGCGGGGGTCGGCGATGCCGAGCCTCCAGGGCCGGTCGCCCTTTGACCCGGCCACGTAGAGATCCCCGCCGGCCTGGATCATGAAATCGCGCAGCCCCTGTTCACGCAGGATCGCCACACTCCTGTCAACCGCATAGCCCTTGCCGATGCCGCCAAGATGCAGGCGCATCCCCGGTCTAGAGAGATAGACCGTCTTGCCACGACGACTGAGCACGATGTTGCGATAGCCAACCAGCGGCAGCCGCTCGGCAATCTGCGCGGCTGTGGGGATTGCGCCGTCCTGGTCGTGGTCGAACTTCCAGACGTCGGCGAGCGCCCCGAACGTAATGTCAAACATCCCGTTGGTCCGCTCACTCATGTCCATCGCGGCCTCGACGACCTCGAGCGTTTCTGGCGCCACGAGCACCGCTTCATGGCCCGCAGCCGCATTGATGCGAAGGACGTCGCTTCCCGCCTTCCAGACACTCAAGAGCGCATCCAGTCGATCGAACTCCGCAAACACCGCCTCAAAGGCGCTGCGCGCCGCCGCCTCATCTGCCACCCACGCGATCAGCGTGAGCTTGGACCCCATGGACACCCGGGTCTCTTCAACCCTGTGGAGCTCGGACGACGTCTGACCGCACGCCGCCGTCAACACCGCCAGCGCCATCAGCGCGACGCGTGCCCAGCTCTTGATCGGCGCGGCTGCGAAGGCGGGCATGCGGAGGGACATGAGACATCATTCTCGGCGAGTTGAGCCCAGATGGCGAGCGCCCGCAGGCGGCACCGTCGCCGACAGTCGGCGGTTGTCGCCTGGACTGCGCGTCAACGCTCCCCATTCGGCACCCTCGAAACGGCCGTACTATAAGTGCGCTTGGATTCCGCATTCCTGGAACGATTGCGCGCCGCCGCTCCAGGCGGCCTCATCACCGAGCCTGCAGCCAGGATCGCCTACGAGACCGACGCGCTCGTGCACCTGAGGGCGACGCCGGGCGCGGTGGTGCTCCCGGCCAACGCGACGGAAGTCCAGGCAGTCGTGAGGCTGTGTCACGAGGCCGGCGTGCCGTTTGTGGCGCGCGGACACGGCACGGGCCTCTCGGGTGGCGCCCTGCCCCACCCCGACGGCGTCCTGATCGGCCTGGCTCGGCTCAACCGTATTCTCGACGTCGACATCCCCAATCTTCGAGTGACGGTGGAGCCCGGCGTTACCAATCTCGAGATCACGAAACGCGTGGCACCGTTTGGCTGCTACTACGCGCCGGACCCGTCGAGCCAGAGCGTCTGTTCCATCGGCGGCAACATCGCCGAGAACTCCGGCGGCGCACACTGTCTGAAGTACGGCTTCACCGTGCACCACGTGCTTGAGGTGGAGGCGGTTCTTCCAGACGGCACGCTCACCACCATTGGCAGTTCCTGTTTGGATGCTCCCGGTCTCGACCTGCTCGGCGTCGTCATTGGCTCCGAGGGGACGCTCGCGGTGGTGACGAGAGCCGTCGTCAGAATTCTGCGAAAGCCGGAAGCCGTCATGACGTTGCTCGCCGGCTGCGACTCCATCGATACCGCCGGCGAGGCGGTCTCCGCGATCATCGGCCACGGAATTGTGCCGGCAGCCGTCGAGATGATGGACCGGCTCACCATCGATGCTGCCGAAGCATCGGTCGCGCCTGGATTTCCAAACACCAATGCGGTCCTCATCGTCGAGCTCGACGGTCCGAGGGTGGAAGTGGACGATCTCTTCACTGTCGTCGAGCGCCTGTGCCAGGAGTCGGGCGCGCGCACCGTGGAGATTGCGTACGACCAGGCGCAGCGCGAGCGGATCTGGAAGGGCAGGAAGGCGGCCTTCGCGGCCATGGGTCGCGTCTCGCCCAACTACTACGTTCAGGACGGCGTGGTGCCCCGCACCAGGCTGTCGGAAGTGCTCGGTCGCATTCGCGCTCTCGAGGCCCGCTCCGGGTTACGCATCGGCAACGTGTTTCACGCTGGTGATGGCAACCTGCATCCCCTGATCTGCTACGACGAGGCGATTGCCGGGCAGGCGGCGCAGGCCGAAGCCGTGGCGTCGGAGATCCTGCAGTACTGCATTGACGCCGGAGGCTCCATCACGGGCGAGCACGGCGTCGGCGCCGACAAGAAGGCCTACATGTCGACGATGTTCGCGGAGGCCGACCTCGACGCGATGCAGTTGGTCCGCTGCGCATTCGACCCATCTGGCATCTGCAATCCCGGCAAGGTATTTCCGACACCGCGTCTGTGCGGCGAAGTGCCCGGGCCCTACCGTCAGCATCCGGCAGAACGCGCCGGCCTCGCCGAGCGCTTCTGATGAACGGCCCCGCCTCTATTCCTGCGACGGCGCACGACGTGGCAGATCTCCTTGCCGAAGCGGCCCGCAATCGGACGCGCGTGGTGCCGGTCGGCGCTGGGACAAAGGTTGCGTGGCACCACGACCCGGCCCCGACGGCGGCTCGCCTCTCCACTCTGGGCCTGACAGATGGCTTCCTGCACGACGCTGGCGACCTCGTCGCCACACTTCCTGCTGGAATGACGCTGGCTGACGCAAATGCTCGGCTGGCGCTTGCCGGTCAGTGGTTGCCTCTCGATCCGTCCTCGGATAAGCGCTCCACTATCGGCGGGCTGATCGCCGCCAACGCCAGCGGTCCGCGGCGTCACAGATTCGGCACGCCGCGCGACTTGATTGTCGGCATTGAAGTCGCGCTCACGGACGGTCGCGTCGTCAAGGCGGGCGGGCGCGTGGTGAAGAACGTCGCGGGCTACGATCTGTCTCGGCTGTTCTGCGGATCCCATGGCAGCCTGGGCGTGGTCACCAGTGCAACGTTCAAGCTCGCGCCGATCGCGTTCGATTCGCGGACGCTGGTCCTGCAATTCCCGACCCTCGCTCTGGCGCTCGACAGTGCTCGCGCGCTGGTGCACTCAGACGTGACGCCTTCGGCCCTCGAACTGCAGGGGCCTGACGCGAGGCTGCTCGTGCGATTCGAGACCACGGCCCGGGCGAGCGCCGCAATGGCCGACGCCGCTCGGGCTCACGTCGGCCAGATGGCCTCCACCGCGAATATCGTCGGCGGCGACGATGAGGCGGCGCTGTGGCACGAACATGAAGCGCGGCTCACGGCCACCGAGGACGAGACTGTGGTGAAGGTGACGACCCTGCCCACGCGCGCCCCACTCATCCTCGAAGGACTGGGCAATGCGCCGCTCCGTGCAATCTCTGGCGCCGCAGCCCTTGGCGTATTGGCGCTGCGCTTTCGCGGCGAGGCATCGGCGGTCGTGTCGGCCGTGGACGCGTTGCACCGGCGCGTCCTCTCCCAGCAAGGCCATCTCAGCGTGCGGCACGCGCCTCCGGCCGTTCGTGAGCATCTGCCCCCGCCTCCCCCCGCGCCGGCCTCGGCGGTCATGCACGCGGTCAAACGGTGCTTTGACCCCAATGGCGTCCTGCGACGCGTACCTGATGGCCGCTGACACGCCCTTCGCCTCGCTGGCACCGCTCGAACCGCTGATGGATCAATGCGTCCACTGCGGGTTCTGCCTGCCCAGCTGTCCGAGCTACATCCTGCTCGGGAACGAGAGCGACTCCCCGCGCGGTCGCATCTACACCATGCGCGCAGGTCTCGAGGCGCGCATCGAGATGACGCCATCGGTGGTCGGGCACTTTGACACCTGTCTCGGTTGCATGGCCTGCGAGACCGCATGTCCGTCCGGGGTGAAATACGGGCCGCTCATCGAGCGGACGCGAGCGGCGGTCGAAACTCACCATCGGCGTCCCTTGGGCGAGCGCCTCTTTCGCCGGCTGTTGTTTGCAGTCCTACCCTATCCATCGCGCCTGCGCGCCCTGGCGCTGCCGCTTGTGCTGGCCAATTGGGTAAAGCGCGCGCCCGCCATCTCCACACTGCTACCGGCCTGCGTGCGGGGCGCGATGGCTGTCGCACCTGACAGACCTCTCGCCCGGACGGGCATCGAGACCGCGGAATCCACGGCCGCCCGCGGCGCGCGACGTCTGAGAGTCGGCTTGCTGACAGGCTGCGTGCAGCGCGCCTTCTTTGGCAACGTCAATCAGGCAACGGCTCGGGTGCTGTCTGCGGAGGGATGCGAGGTAGTGGCTCCCCGGTCGCAAGGTTGCTGTGGCGCATTGGGCATGCACGCTGGTGAACCCGAGACCGCGAAGCGCTTCGCCCGTGCCCTGATTGCGGAGTTTGAGCGCGCGGACGTTGACGTGATTGCGGTCAATGCCGCCGGTTGCGGCTCGCACATGAAGGAATACGACCAGCTGTTGCGTGACGACCCGGCCTTCGCCGCTCGCGCGCAGGCCTTCACTGCCAAGGTCAAGGATGTCACCCAGATTTTGACCTCACTCGGCCCGCCGCGAGCGCCCCGACGACCGATCCGCACGCGGGTGGCCTATCACGACGCGTGTCACTTGGCTCACGCCCAGGGCATCCGGCGTGAACCGAGGGACCTTCTCGCGTCGATTCCCGGCCTCAGCATCGTGCCCGTGGCCGATGGCGACATCTGTTGCGGTAGCGCCGGCATCTTCAACCTCGTCCAGCCCGATCTGGCCGCCACACTCGGGGACCGCAAGGCCAGCCACCTCTCAGAGGCACAACCCGACGTGGTTGTGACCTCAAATCCCGGCTGCATGCTTCAGATTCAGGCCGCGGCCGCCCGAGCGGGCCACTCCTACACGGTCCGCCACATCGTCGAGTTGCTGGACGAGGCTATCTCCGGCCCTTGATGGACCTCATCACCAGATGAGGGGATCACCAGATACAATGGTCTTAGGGTTCCATGGCTCCAGATATCGAGATCTACGACACGACGCTTCGCGACGGAACGCAGGGCGAAGGGGTGGCCTTTTCGGTTGCCGACAAGCTGCGCGTTGCGGAACGGCTCGACGCCTTCGGCGTGCACTACATCGAGGGTGGCTGGCCGGGGTCCAACCCCAAGGACATTGAGTTCTTCCGCGAAGCCAAGCACCGCACGTTCACCCACGCCAGGCTCGCCGCGTTCGGCTCGACCCGCCGCAAGGACATCGCGGTCGACGACGACGAACAGGTGCGGTTGTTGCTTGACGCCGAGACACCGGTCGTCTGCATCTACGGCAAGACCTGGCTCTTGCACGTGCGTGAAGTGCTTCAGACGACGCCCGAAGAAAATCTGGCGATGATTGCGGATACGGTCCGCTTCCTCAAGGCCGCCGGCAAGTTTGTGGTGTACGACTGCGAGCACGCGTTTGACGGCGCCACCGACGATCGTGACTATGCGCTGGCGACCTGGCACGCCGCCGAGATGGCCGGTGCAGATGTCGTCGTCCTGTGTGACACCAACGGCGGGCGCCTGCCTCAGGAGGTCGCCGAACTCACGCGTTTCGCGAAGGCGCACCTCAAGACACGCCTCGGCATTCACACGCACGACGACATCGGCGTCGGCGTTGCCAACGCCATCGCCGCCATTGAGGCTGGTGCTTCGCACGTCCAGGGGACGCTCAACGGCTACGGCGAGCGCACGGGCAACTGCAACCTCACGAGCGTGATTCCGATCGTCCATTTCAAGATGAAGCGGAAGGGCGTCCCGGCAGCGTCGCTCGAACAGCTGAAGGACTTGTCCCAGTTCATTGACGAGACCGCCAACATCCGCCCCAACTCCCGGCTACCCTGGGTTGGCGCCACGGCGTTCTCGCACAAGGGCGGCACGCACGTGAACGCCGTGCAGAAGCTGCTCAGCAGCTACGAACACATCGATCCAGCGTTGGTCGGCAATCGACGCCACGTGCTCATCAGCGACCTCGCCGGCCGCAGCAACGTGGTGATGAAGGCACGCGAGCTCGGGTTCAACATCACGAATCAGACGCCTGAACTTCGCGAGATCCTCACGCGCATCAAGGAGCTCGAGCATCAGGGGTACGAATTCGAGTCGGCAGACGGCTCACTGGCGCTGCTCATCACCAAGACGCTCACCAAGTCGCCGCCGCCCTTCCAGGTCGACGCGTATCACGTCTCGGTCCGTCGGGACGACCGCGGTTCGGTCTGTGAGGCAACCGTCAAGGTGCGAATCGGCGACGACTCGGAACATCGAGTCGGCGAAGGCGATGGTCCCGTCAACGCGCTCGACGCGGCGCTGCGCGCCGCCCTCGTGCGCTACTACCGGGAGCTCGAGCATGTGCGGCTCACCGACTTCAAGGTCCGCATCATTGACTCCAAGACCGGCACCGCGGCGCGTACGCGTGTCCTGATCGAGTCCACCGACGGCACCTCTGAGTGGGGCACCGTCGGCGTCAACGACAACATCGTCGAGGCCAGCCTCCAGGCATTGGTCGACAGCCTTGAGTACGCGCTCCTGAAGGGCCGCCAGAACGGCTCGGCACGCTGATAGAATCGGTGTAATTGGCCACCGGCTCTCTGATCGCACGAAGGACCGCAAAGACCGCGATTGTGCTCGCGGCGTTGTTGATTCTTGGCCCGTACGCCGTCGGGCCGATCTATCAGTTCCCGGATCCGACATCCTTCTCTGGCGCCGAACTCTACAACCCGTACGCTGAACCATCCGCCACCTGGCAGCGCGCCAATTTTCACTCGCACGGACGCGCCTGGATGGGACTGACCAACGGTGAACAGCCGTCTGAAGAGGTTGCCCGGCGCTATCGGGCACTCGGCTACGACGTGCCTGGCGTATCCAACTATCAGCGCATCGCCATCAACCCGGGTGTGTCGACACTGCCGATCTACGAGCACGGCTACAACATCACCAAACAGCACCAGTTAGCGATTGGCGCCCACAGCGTCGAGTGGCTGGATTTCATGCTCTGGCAGTCGCGAAGTCACCAGCAGTACGTCATCGACCGCGTGAGGCGAAAGAGCGACTTGGTTGCGCTGGCCCACCCCGCGACCAGAGACGCCTACACGGTAGATGACATGCAGGCGCTGACCGGCTACGACCTCATCGAGATCGTCAATGGACCATTTTCGGCCGTTGATGTCTGGGACGCAGCGCTCTCGTCCGGTCACCCGGTCTGGGCCGTTGCCGACGATGACACGCACGATCTGGAGGATCAGCGCCGCACGGCCGTTGGCTGGAACATGGTCGGCGCCGACTCCGCCGACCGACGGGACATTGTCGACGCCCTCGACGCAGGCCGCACCTACGCGGTGCTTCGCCTTGGCGCAATCGAAGCGGCCAACCTGACGGTGCTCAACCGAGTCGAGGTCAACGGCGCTCAGATGCGCGTCTCGCTAAACGGCGCCGCGTCCAACATCACCTTTGTGGGCCAGAACGGCGTGGTGCGCAAGACCGTGGCGGGTGCCAACACTGCCGACTACATCTTCAGCGATCGCGACACCTACATCCGCACAGTCGTCGAGACTCCACAAACCGTCCTGTACCTGAATCCGGTACTGCGCTACGACGGAAAGACGTTACCGTCTCCCTCGGCGCACCTCGACGCGACGGCCACGTGGACATTTCGCCGCAACATCGTGTTGGGTCTAGGCTTGTCGGCCTGGGTACTGTCGCGGTGGCGTCAGTCGCGCCGCGCCGTTCCCTCGACCGTCACCGGCACCGTTCTGACCGGCGTCAAGGGAAACACGGTATAGCCGCGCCGGAAGCCGACACTGCTGCGCCAGACCGCTATTGCGTCAGAGCCGCGAAGGTGTCGCAACGCCCCGGGTCGCCACTCTGAAGCCCGCGCTGAAACCACTCCATGCGCTGTGCAGACGATCCGTGGGTGAAGCGCTCTGGCTGGACGCGCCCGGTGCCCATCTTCTGTAGGCGGTCGTCTCCAATGGAGGATGCGGCGCGGAGGGCTTCGTCGGCGTCTCCCGGTTCGAGCTCCACCTTCCCTGCCCTGAAGCGTCCACTCTTGGATGCCGTGTTGCCCCACACACCGGCGTAGCAGTCTGCCTGGAGCTCAAGCGCGACGGACGCGCTCTGCGGTCCCGTACGGCGATCGCGCGCGACGCGGTCGCTCGTGCCGAGCAGGTTCTGGACGTGATGGCCGAACTCGTGCGCGATCACGTACGCCTGCGCGAAGTCACCTGGCGCGCCGAACTTCTCGTCCAGTTCCTCGAAGAAGCTGAGGTCCAGATAGACCTTGTGGTCGGACGGACAGTAGAACGGACCCGTTGCAGACTCGGCCATACCGCACGCGGAGTCCACGGAGTTCCTGAACAGCGAGACGACGGTCCGCTCGTAGCGCGGCCCCAGCAGCTCCGCCCAGGCATCCTGTGTGTCGCCTGCCACGGCAGCCACAAAGTCAACCACCCGCTCCTCCTGTGGCGACGTCGCCACCTGTCCAGGCTCGGAGGAGCCAGTCTGCGTCGTGAGTGCACCGCTGTCGTTCAGGAGCGTGAAGAAGTCCGTGCCAGTGACCAGACTGAGGACGCCGACAATCAACAAACCGCCGATGCCAAGCGACATGCCGCCACGCATGCCGCCACCGCCACGACGGTCTTCAATATTGCTTCGGTCGCCGGGAGACCACTTCATCGCGGCTAGCGACCCACGACCGTCGCCTGACGACGTTCCTGCCAGTGCTCGAAATCCTTGAACGCACGGCTCAGGCGAACCGGAGCCGGCAGCAGATCGCTGACCACCTCTTGCGTCTTGTACCCGTTGCCGGTAATGCAGACGACGACTGACTCGCCGTCGCGAATGACGCCGCGTTTCACCAAGTCGATGGTGCCCGCAAGTGTGGTTCCGCCGGCCGGCTCCGTGAAGATGCCTTCGGTCTCCGCCAGCAGGCGGATCGCGTCAACGATCTGCTCGTCGCTGACCGCCGTGCCGGCACCGCCAGTGGCCTTGATGGTCTGTACGACCTGATAGCCATCGGCCGGGTTACCAATCGCAATCGACTTGGCGATGGTGTTCGGTTTCACCGGATCCGGATAGTCCTCGCCCGCCATGATCGCATTCACCACCGGCGAACAGCCGGCAGCCTGCGCGGCGTGGATCTTTGGTAACTCCCCGTCGACCAGGCCGATCGTCCTCAGCTCCCTCAGGCCACGGGCGATGCGCGGCAGCAGCGTGCCGCCCGCGACCGGTGACACGAGATGATCGGGATAGCGCCAGCCAAGCTGCTCGACGATCTCGAACCCCATGGTCTTGGCACCTTCGGCGTAGTACGAACGAATGTTGATATTGACAAACGCCCAGCCGTAGCGGTCGGCCACCTGCGTACACAGTCTGTTCACATCGTCGTAGTTACCGTCGATCGCGAGGATCGTTGGTCCAAAGATATTGGACCCGATGATCTTCCCCGCTTCGAGGTTGTCGGGAATGAAGACGCAGCATTCCATGCCCAGACGCGCCGCATGCGCGGACACGGAGTTGGCGAGGTTGCCCGTGGATGCGCAGGCAAGGACGTCAAAGCCCAGTTCCTTCGCGCGCGTCGCCGCCACAGAGACGACGCGGTCCTTGTATGAGAGCGTCGGATGATTGACCGAGTCATCCTTGATATAGAGCTCGCTCAACCCCAGGCGATCGGCCAGCCGCGTGCATCGCACCAGCGGCGTATAGCCGGAGTGAAATCCGGTCAGAGGCTCGCCGGTGATAGGCAGCAACTCTCGGTAACGCCACAGATTCTTCGGCCGTTGTTCAATCTGATCGCGCGTCAGCCTGATGGCGCTGTAGTCGTACATCGCTTCCAGTGGCCCCAGGCACTTCTCGCACACGTACTTCGCCTCGGCTGGAAATACCGACTTGCACAGATGACACTGCAAACCAATGAGCGCGCTCACACAGCCTCCGCAAATGATTCTTCAGAACACCCTCTGATTTCGCGAGGGTCCGCCAATATCGGTGCGGGCACAATCGCCGCCCGGTCGCGCGCAATCGCACGCAGGTCACCAATCATCGCCACCGCTAGCGCGTCGCCGCCAGCGCCGGTGCCGCTGACCGTCACGTCACCCGCATACTGACAAGTGATCACGGCGGCATTCTGGGCGCCTTCGGTCCGCGACAGCGGCGAAGCCTCCGTCACAAACGTCGGCGACACCCAGGCGGTCAGCACACCCTTCTGGCGCGCGAACGAGGCGTGCGCCACCTGCCGAATCGTGCCGCCCCGCTGCCTTGCGCGGCGCAGGTCATCCGACGTGACGCCCGTACTGGTCCTGGTATCGATGACCTCGGGCTGGACACGCAGTCCAAACGCCAGCGCACACAGGATCGACAGCTTGGCCGCAGCGTCCGAGCCGCTCAAGTCGATGGCCGGGTCCGCCTCGGCGTAGCCCTGTGCACAGGCCTCAGCAATGGCCTCATCCATCGAGCAGCCATCGCGTTCCATCTGGGACAACACGGCGTTGGTCGTGCCGTTGAGGATCGCTTCAATCTTCAGTACGCGATCGCCACTCAGCCCGTCGCCAAGCACACGTACCAGGGGCATGGCGCCACCCACGGCAGCCTCATATCGCAATTGACGTCCCTGCCGCTCCGCAAGGGTCAGCAGCGCCGGCCCATGGTGCGCCATCACGTGTCGACTGGCCGTGACGACAGACTTACCGGCCAGTAGCGCAGCGCGCACATAGTCCACCGCGGGCTCTCCGGCGGGTAGCGCCTCGACGATGACGTCCGTGTCCGCCGCAAGCAGGTCGTCGAACCGCTCGACCCACGTCAACGTGCTGAGTGGCTCGGATTCACGAGCCCGCTTCTCTCGTGCACGGCGGTCGTAGATGTGTGTGAGGGAAAGGAGGGGAACCGGATCGGGACCGGTGAGACGGCGAGCAACCGCGACACCGACGGTGCCGAAGCCGAGAAGGCCAACGTGACTACGGGCGTCACGGGCCCCAGGACTGTTGCCAGACGTCTGAAAGGAATTCAAGCCCACTGCGGTCGGTTATATCAATCGATCAGACCGCCTTCAACTACTTTAATCACCATATCCACATTTATCGATACGACTAAGCCTCGGCCACTGCCTCCAGCGACTCCATCACCCCGCGATGCCGTGACGTTACGTGGCGCCGACCGCGCCCTAGACTGCGCACTCCCCTTCCATCACCTCGGGCTTGAACTCGGTGGTTTCCGCGAGGTCGATGAAATCCAGCGGCACGGCATCTTCCTCTGTGAAACGCGTCAAGTCGTCGAGCACCGCCGTCGCCCGCTTCGACTCGAGGCGCTGAAAGAACTCGGGCGAAGATTCACCAGGATGCTTTTCGCTCTGATAGAGCGCAATGAGGCGCTCGAGCGCGTCCGGAATTCGACGTGCCGGAATCTTGGCAACGGTCCGGCCGAAACTGGCCCCAGCCGTCGTCGTGCCACCGCCCACCATCACGAAGTACTGGGGCACGGCCCGGCCGCCGAGTTTTCGCACGCTCCCCTGAAAGCCGATCGTCGCGATGTGGTGCTGTCCGCACCCATTCGGACAGCCGCTGATCTTGATGTGCGCGCCGTCCGCTTTGGCAATCAGATCGGGACGCGAGCGGAGATGATCCTCGAGCAGCCGGCCAAGCCCGCGTGACTGCGTCACCGCGAGCTTGCACGACTCGGCACCCGGACAACTGGTGACGTCGGCCACCGTCCCGGCCTCGGCCAGACCGAGGCTCGCGGCGGAGAGGCGGGCGAAGAGGGCCTGCACGTCGGCCTTGCGTACCC
>JBEBGG010000006.1:0-50212 GCA_040081555.1 Vicinamibacterales bacterium | reverse complement strand
GCCGGTTTCGCCATCGGCGACGATCTCCGTCAGACCTTCCAGCCGGCTCGCGACGACGGGCGAGCCGGCTTGCATGGCTTCGAGGGCCACGAGTCCGAACGACTCTTGCGTCAGCGTGGGCACCAGCGTGACCCAGGCGCGGTGTCGCCACGCGCGAACGTCTTCGGTCGATAGATGGCCTGTGAAGCTCACAACGCCGGCGAGCCCGAGTGCGAGACTCCGCGCTTCGAGAGCCGAACGGTCGGCGCCATCGCCTGTGATCGTGAGCCGGACGTCTGGCCGCGCGGCGTGGATTCGCGCCATGGCGTCGAGCACCACGGAGAAGCCTTTGTCGGCGACGTGCCGCCCGCCGGCCAGCAGCAGCGGCGTGGCATCGCGCGCCACGAGGGGCAGTGCCTGAGCAGGAGCGACGGTTGGATAGATGCAGCGCAGGCGCGAGACGATCGTCGGGACGTCCCGCTTCAGGTCGGTCAGGCGCACCTGTGAGATCGCGGCAATGCCCGCGGCACTGTCGAGCACATCGACGAGCGTGGGCGACGCGGCGGTATTGGCCGGAAGATCGCACACGGTGACGATCAGAGGCGCCGGTGCGTCCTGAGCGGTGGCCGTGTGCAGAAACGCCGTCGGGCCGCCGATGCACAAGTGCACGACGTCTGGGCAGAAGCTTCGCTTGATCGCGCCCGCTCGTGTCTTGCATCGGAGCAATCCCGCCGGGTTTCTGGTTTCGAGCGCTGCGTAGAACGGCAACCGATGGACGGTGGCTCCCTGCACGCTCGACACATCGGGCAGATCCAGCAGGCCGTGCGAGGTGACGACAACGTGTTCGTGCGTGCCCAGTGCACCGACAATCTGCGACATCAACGAGGCGATGCCACCGAGCTCAGGTGCGAACTGGGGCGCGAAATGCAGGATTTTCATCCAACGCACGCGCGATAGACATCGTTGTAGGCGTCGGCGCAGCGCAGCCAGTCGTACTCGACACGCGCCACCGACAGTCCGCGGCCGCCCAGCGCCGCGGCCAGCGCGCGATCGGCGAGGACGCGCTCGAGTGCGGCGGCCAGTGCGGCCTCGTCCTCCGGCGGTACCAGAATGCCGGTGTCACTGTCGCGCACCACTTCCGCCAGGCCGCCCACATTCGAGGCGACCACCGGGCGGCCCCGCTGCATCGCTTCGAGTGCGACCAGACCGAACGGCTCCTGCCAGCGCGACGGCACCGCGATGACGGTGGCGCTGTCAATTCCGCGTCGGACACTCTCCGGCGACGCCCATCCGTCGAATCGCACGTGATTCCACAGGTCAAGCTCGCCGACGAGCCGTTCGAGTTCGGGTCTGGCGTCGCCATCGCCAGCCACCACCAGCCGCGCGTCCGGCCGCGTCCGACGCAGGAGGTGCATGGCGCGCACGAGCACATCGAAACCCTTCGATGGCGTCACTCGACCAACGGCGAGAATCGTCGGCGGCCCTGATGGGGACGCCACGACCGGTTCCTCCGGCCACGGCAGTCCATAGACGATACAGCGTGACTTGGCTGCCGCCGCCGGTGCGCGTGCGATCACATCCCGGAGCATGAACGGTGAGATCGCGACGATGGCCTGGACGGCCTCGAAGATTTCTGCCAGCAATGGGCTGGCGTCGTCGACGGTGCCCTGTGGATCGTTTGTGGTGTACACCGTCGGCAGCTTGAGGGCCTTCTGCATGCGCAGGAAGTAGAACGCGCCTGGCTGGCTGGTGTGCAAGTGAACGAGGTCCGGCTTCCACAGACGGATGCGCGCGGTGATCTCGCGGGCGAGCCCCACGACGTTGCTGAGTTCTCGGCTGGCCAGTGCCGCCTGAAACGGCAGCCGTTCGATCGCGACGTCGTCGAGGCTGTCTTCTGGAGGCAGTGATTCCGCGGTGTCCGAGATCACGAGCACTTTGTGACCGCGCCGGCGCTGTTCGGTCGACAGCAGTTGGACGAAGCGTTCCGCACCGCCGATACGGGGCCAGAACGATTCGGTCCAGTGAAGAATCCGCACTGGCTATCCCAGCAGATGGCCGAGCAGGGCCGGAATGCGTTCGAAGTCCGTGCCCAGATCCATGCGGTGGCAGGGTACGCGGCTGGCGAGTGTGGTGATGCGTTTCAACGCGTCTCCCGGGCTGCCGCCGGTCCGAAGCTGCAGCACGGTGCTTGGAGCAGCGGCCCGCACGGCCGCCATGGTGGAAATCGGCACGACCGTGGTCGCAGACTGGCTCGCGACCGTGGGCGCGATCATGGCCAACAGCGGCAACTGTCTGACGACGATGGGCGGATCCGCTGGATGAAACATGTACAAGGTCTTCTCGTGGTCGTGTCCCGCCGAGTAGCGGGCGAGGTGCTCGAAGCGCGGCGCGTCGTCTACGGCGACCTTACCCGAGCAGTACAGACTGTGCACGGTGAGGAGCTGGGGATCGACGATGCAGTAGTCGTCGGCGAGGTAGCGGAGCGAACTGCCGACACAGAGGAGCGACGTCGTTGACTTGCCGGAGCCGCTCGGTCCCACGAGCAGGGCGGCTCCGTGGGCGCTGCCGACGGCGGCGCCGTGCACCAGTTGCAGTCCGCGATCGGCAAGCCACCACGCCCAGAGCGTCAACAACGGCGATCCGCGCTCGACCAGGGGGCAGGTGGCTGCGTCTGGCAGCCAGTAGATCGCACGGCGGGAGGAGCGATCGAACCAGAGCACGCTGTCGAGTACCGGCAGATGCAGCGCAGAAAAGCGATCGGTCTGCAGCGTCCACGCCTGTCCCGGGATGGTGTCCCACGGCAGGGGCGGCGGGGCCATGGCGGTGGTGGCGCCGTCTGCCAGCAGCACCGTCAGGTCGGCGGCCTGCATCTTCGCGGACACCAGATGGGAGAGCGCCGGCATGACGACGTCCACCAGCGCCGGTCCGGCAAAGCGCAGCAGGACGTGGCGGTGGGCGAGGTCTATCTGCTGTTCAACGACGCCGGACTGCCGCAGGGCGCGTTCGGCCGCGGCGTCGAGTTGGCGCCAGTAGGCGTCAACGACGCCGTCTTCGAGCTCTGTGCTCACGTGTCAGTTGGTCTTGGGATCGGGACGCGTGCTCGGCCAGCCGCCGATGGCCACGTCGTGGATCGGGTCGAGCAGCAGCAGCGCTTCGAGATCCGTGTACTTGCGCAGCACGGGTGGTTCGAACTTCAAAGGCGCGGTGCCCGCGAGGGTGGCCAGCGGCACGGCGGGCTGGCTGGTGAGGGAGACCAGATCTTCACGCTGGAGCTCCTCCAGAAAAACGCGCAAGGCGGCCTCCACGGTTGCAGGGTCGGCCGACATCGCCGGCGCCAATACCGCGGCAAGCGTTGCCGCCGAGGCGCCACCGGCCGTCAACTGCTCCCAGATCACGCCACCCGTGCCGTCAAGGCTGTAGTAGCTGCCCGTCTTGAAATTGATGAGGATGGCCTCGCCCTCGAGCACTTCGTGCGCGATTCCTTCGCCATTGATGACATACACAGGCTCGGACATGGTTCTCCAGTGACCGGAAGGTTGAAAACGAGCTGGCGCGTTGCCGACTCCCACCAATTCTAGCTCGACGGTGAGGCCCTACCGGGCGCCGCCGTTGTCACAAAGTGACGTATGCCTAGCCCGCGCCGACCCAGGCGTGAGCCGTCCGTGCTCGGCTTTCCGCACTACCCTGGTGGAGGTGATGTCATGACACGGATGTCGGTGGTCCTGCTCGTGGGGGCGTCGTTGCTGGTGGCCACGGGCGCGCACGGGCAGTCGCTGGCGGTCTCTGCCGGTGCGGGCGTGGGCCAGCTCTGGGACGACGAGACGATGCTGGGGAGAGGGCTTGAAGTCAGCGGCGGGGTGTCGGCCGGGCTCGGGGACCACGTGCGTGTGGCGGCCGGGGTGGACTGGCTGTCGCACACGCGGGCGTTGACGTATCTCGGGGTGGACGGCCACGCGACAAGCGCGCTCGGGCGGGTGTCGTATGTCTTCGGTGCGAAGGCCACACCGGTGCGGCCGTATGCGGGCCTCGGCGTTGGCCTGATGCATTCGACGGGCACCTTGAAGACCCCTGTCGTCTTCATCGCCGCGAATGGTCAGCCGACGTTGAGCACCACGGTGAAGGAGGCGACGGACTGGTCGCTGACCCGGTCCATGTGGGAGGCACACGCCGGGCTTCGCATCGCGGTCGGGCGCGGGCTGGCGCTGAAGCCCGAGATGCGGTGGCGGGCGACGTTCGGCTCTGGCGCATCGAGCGGAATTGAGCCGCCGCTGCTCGGCACGGAGGGCCTGCTCAGTCTCGAATGGAGCAGGTCGCGACGTTAGTCCCAATCTAGATATTCACGTCGTTCTCCCGCCCACGTCGCGTGATAAAGTCGGCGACCAGTGTCTGTGTTTTCATAAGGAGCAGCGACATGGGAAAGCTGACAGCGTTAACCGTCGCCATGGGTCTGTGTGGTCTCGGCGTCATTCTCAGCGCTCAGGCC
The DNA here is from genome assembly GCA_040081555.1 of Vicinamibacterales bacterium. Taxonomy (GTDB): domain Bacteria; phylum Acidobacteriota; class Vicinamibacteria; order Vicinamibacterales; family CAVVIG01; genus CADEEX01. Next base: position 45,750 of record JBEBGG010000006.1, on the reverse strand, counting down.
CCGCCGCCATCAGCGACTGTGCGTAATATCAAATCCTTCTACGACATCAAGACGAAAACGCTCACCGGCAAGCCGGTCGATCTCGCGCAGTATCGCGGGCAGGTGAATCTGGTCGTGAACGTCGCCAGCAAGTGCGGTTACACCCCGCAGTACACGGGCCTCGAGAAACTGTATCGGGAGATGCACCCGAAAGGATTCAACATCCTCGGGTTCCCGAGCAACGATTTCGGCGGTCAGGAACCGGGCTCGGCGGAGGAAATCCAGACGTTCTGTAAGTTGAACTACGACGTGAGCTTTCCACTCTTCGAGAAAGTGGTCACTCGGCTCGATCCTGCGCAGTCGCCGGTCTACGGCTTTCTCTGGCGCTCGGGTTTTCTGCCGGCCTGGAACTTCTCCAAGTACATCGTCGACAAGAACGGACAGATTGCCGGTTTCTTCCCGAGCAACGTCACACCTGATAGCCCGGTACTGCGCGAGGCCATCACCAAGGCGCTCGCGCAATAGCTGGCTAGAGCATGAGCAGGCCGCAGCTTAGGGCGTCACGACGCCGCTCGGCCTTGCTCTATCCGGCGCACCGCGCCGAAGCTCAAGGCGGTCGCGCGGTCTCCGGGAGCGGGGCGGTTTCCCGCCCGCCTACCGTGTCCTCGTTGTTATGACGGCTGGAGCACCGCGACGAGATCTTCGAGGCGGTCGTAGCTGATGCCGGCGCCCCTGGACATGCCGGTGCTGAGCACCATGTCGCGCACCTCCACCGATGGGTAGCGCACAGTGGCGGTCAGGCGCGTCTTGCCGTGCTCGTCGGTGAACTCCGCCGTCACCACCGAGACGGCGTCTGGGAACTCTTCGAAAATCTCGGTAAACACGAGGCGGCTTGGCGGCGCAATCTCTCGATACTCGCCACGGAATGCGGCTTCGCCTCGGGGATGCCGGTTGACGAAGCGCCAGGCGCCACCCACGCGCAGATCGATCTCGCACACCGGCACAGAGTAGCCCTCGCCAAGTCGTCCCCACCACTGCGTCACGTGCTCAGGCCTCGTCATGGCCTCGAACACGAGATGTCGTGGCGCGTTGAAGAGTCGCGTCAGGCGAATCTCGCACTCCGACGGCGTGCTGACGGTAAAGCTATCGCGATTTGCGGTGGGACTGGCGACCATGACGTTTCTCATTCTTTGGCGTGATCTGTTCCAAGTACGTGTCGAGTCTGTCCAGGCGAGACTCCCACACGTGGCGATAGCGTTCGGCCCAGGTGGCGACGTCCTTCAACGGGGCGCCCTCAATCCGGCAATGGCGGAACTGGGCATCGCGCCGGCGAGAAATCAGACCCGCCCGCTCGAGGACGCGCAGGTGCTTGGACACGGCCGGCATGCTCATGTCGAAGGGTTCCGCGAGCGCCGTGACGGAGCACTCGCCCATCAGCAACCTCGCCAGGATGGCGCGGCGCGTGGGGTCAGCCAGCGCCGCGAGAGTTGTACTGAGCTGATCGAGCGGCATATCGTGAACCTTTTAGTTAATTAACTACTTGGGTTTATATGCGGGGACTCTGAGTCCTGTCAAGGGCTCGCTGCCTGGGCAGCCGAGAGCCAGCGACAGCGGCGTCAGAGCGTTGGCTGGCTTGACGAGCTGCGGCTGTCGCGAACACGGTCGGGCGCCGCGCGGCCCCTACTGCAGGCTTCGGCGCCGGTGGCCGGTTTCTCGTGCATCTCCGAGATGACGAGGGTCGATGAGCCTGAACTACTCCGACCCGTCCGCCACGGGCAGAGACGCCACCGCTCGCCGGTAGCGCCGATACTGTCGCCATGCCTGCCGCAATAGGTCAGCGCGCTTGGCCCGCGCCACCGTGTCGCTCCAGGTGCCCGGCCGGCCCCCGCGCCAGCGTAACTGTTCGACAAGGTACCGGGCGCGGCCAGGCCAGCTGTCGTGCACGAGGAGCATCAGTCCAGTCTTGGTCAGGATGTCCAGATCGAAGAGGCCTTCGGTGGCGCGGAAGATACGCCGCCGGGCCACGATCTCGAGACGCCGGGCGTCTCGGTCGGCCGGCGCCTGTTTGAGGAAGGTGAAGGGAACGGGCAGCTCCAGTTCGCTGGCCAGCACCCGGAGCGGCATCCAGAAGGCCCGAGGCGCTCGACTCGCCGCGGCCCACGAGGCCAGTCGCGGCCAATCGAAGTCCGGCTCGCCCTGTATCACCGTGAGCAGGTCCCACGCCGTCTTGAGGCCGAACGAGAAGAATGACGCCGTGAGGTGAGTCGCCGAATGCAGGACGAGCGCCTCGGGCCCAAGCGTGCCGAGCACGTCCGAGCCTGGAAGCGGCCGCGCGTCGGCGAGCAACTGTGCTTCCGGGAGACCCCAGAAGCCGGGCATGATCCGCGTGTGAATCTCGACCGGGACACCCTGATAGGCAATCGGTTCGAGGTGATGGAACGTGCTGGCCCCTGCGTCGGCTGCTCCCTCGAACCCGCGTGCCAGCAGTTGGGTCCGCAGACGACGTGCCATGGACGGTTCCACGAACACATCGATGTCCGAGGTGGATCGGGACGGCACGCCGTCGGGCGCGCGCATGAACAACGCTGCGCCCTTGAGCAGGACCCCTCGGCCGCCGAGCGTGCGCAATCCGTCGGCAATCTGCTCGATGGCCTCCCGCTGGACGAGTTCGCGAAGGCCGTCACGCAGGGCGCGCCGTGACAACTCGTCACGAAAGAAGGCCGGCGCCCATCGCTTCAACTCCGTGTCGCCCAGTACGCCGAGGAGCGGTCGCGCGAGGCCGCTTCCGCAGAGATAGTCGGACAGCATGCGCCAGTCGAGATGTGCGTGCCCAAGGATCCGTCCCGCGTCCCGGTCGAATCCAGCGGATGGTTGTGCTGCTGCCCGAAGGAAGAGGCGGCCGGCGCCGACACCATTGACGTAGCTCGCGCTCAGCTCGCCCTGTCTTCGGTGTCCTGCAATGACCTGCCAGGCAGCCAGTTGAGCAGCCACGGCTTCGGGCCGTCCGAGCCGATGACGAAGCGCGGCGACGGCCGAGGGGTCTTGCGTGATGTGATGGCAGAGATCGCAAATCCCGAAGTAGTGGGAGCGGAACGGGAACGCCTCGAAGCCTGGAGTCCGAAGGAGCTCCTCACGGAGTCCTGCCGGACCTCGCGTGCGAATGACGTTGAGGATGGGATCCTGGCGGTGGCGATCGAGGAGCTCGGCCAGCGGCGTCTCCTGAAGCGAGCCCAGCACCAGCGGCGACTCCGCCTTCTCGAAATACGCTGGCCCGGTGCACGCGATGAGGCGGCCATCGTCCGTGATCAGCGGGTACGAACACGACGTGCAAAACCCGTCGGCGTCGGCGCGGACCGAGTCCGGGGGGAACTCGCGGGCGCGTCCGACCAGTTGCAGGTCGTACACGCGAAGGCGCGTCCCGCGCGCCGGTTCGAGGCGATTCGCGATGGCGGCCAGATCGCCTTCGTCGGTGTCTCTGACCACGCTGAGATTCAGCGGAATCGACAGCTCCTGGGCGGCCTGCGCAATGTGCAGCGCAGGGTCCGGCCCCTGGAAGTCGGCATGGTAGCGATCGTAGCTGACGGTGACGGCGCCAATGCCCGCTCGACGGAGTCCGCGGAGTTGGCGCCGGGCCTTCTCCGGACTGTAGCCCCAGAAACCATTGGTGTTGATCGCCGTAGCCACGCCCAGTCGTCGGCACTCGCGAATCAATTTCAGCACGACCGACTCGCGCAGCATTGGCTCGCCACCGGTGATGCGGAGCGTGCGGACGCCGGCCGCGGCCGCCTGGCGCATCCAGTCGAGCAGTTGTCCTTCTGTGGGCTCGCTCCCCACCGCCGGCCCGCTCTCGACGCTGCAGTGCGCGCACGTCATGTTGCAGCGCCGGGTCACCATCACGGCGATGGCTTGTTGGCCGGGGGCCTCGAGGTCACGAGTCAGCGGGCGGGTCATCGCGTCCGCGCGTCCAGCAGTCGTTCGACAGCTGCCGCCATCTCAGCAAGTGGCGCGCGCGTCATGTCGTAGGCGGGAAGCCCGGCGGCGAACGCCCCGATTCGGCCAATGAGCGCTCCGGCGTCGAGCCGCCGGATCAGATTCGTATACGGCAAGAGCGCCAGCGCCGCCTGCGCCGCCGGCAACGGCGCCACGAGCCCGGTCGTCTCGGCACCACGACGGGCGAGAAATACGCACGCCGCGAGGTGTACGGCCGCTTGCCGGTTGCCGTCGACTTCGTCCGGGTGAAACAGGCAGCCCTCGGCCGTCGGTTCGCTGGCCGGCGCGGCGAGGATGCGCGTCCACAGGTCGCTGCCGAGCAGCGCGCGGCTCGGGGAACGGAGCGCGACTCGGCGCGGCGCAGGCCGTGCATCGAGCGTCTCGGTGTCCACGATCGCGGTGTCGTCCCCGAGCAGGGAATACCCTCGGCGCCATAGTGCGCAGGCCAGCGTGGACTTGCCCGCCTCGGATGGCCCGCAGATCAGCACGCCAATTCCCGCCCGAGCCACCAGCGCCGCGTGGAGGGCGAGGACATCGGGCTGTCGGTCGTAGAGTGCTTGAACGGCGAGGAATTCAACGGCGGTAACGGCACGGTCCGGGGTATCGCGGACGGCCACTGGGCCTGCGGCGTCCTCATACACTTCCCAGGGACCCGATGGGCCTCGCCGGGCCACCGTCCACGAGCGAATGGGTGCGGACGTCGACGGAGAGACAGTCCACGGTCGAAAGACGAGCGACGCTCTCGCCAGCACGCGTTCATCGGAGGCCCGCAGCTCGAAAAGGTGAGGGCCTTGGCCCCATTGCATACACAGCGGTGTTGCGATGGTGGCTGAGTGGACGTCCACGCTCAGGAGCGGAGCAACACGAGGGCGTGCCGATCCAAGTCCGCAAGAAACGCCTCCACGTCTCGCGCCGCATCCTCTAGAGAAAGTGAGGGATAGCGCTGGCGAAGGTCCCCAACGAGATCGGCAGCGGTTCGGGAAGCGTCAAGCCGCTCCCACATCCAGCCTGCCGTTGGGTTCAGGACCACGGCGGTGCGTGAGAGTCGGTGGTACAGCACAACGCGGTCGCCAACTGTCGTGGCGGCTGCGTTCGGCGAGCGTTCGTACTGGCCCCGTGGGGGCGACGTCATCGCGAACCCGTTTAGCCGGGGATCGAAATGCCGCCAGCGTACTGGATTTCTCTCGCCAGATCGTCCGCGGTCAGCACCCGCTCGACTTGCGGTGCCTGGTAGACATCGGGCGTCGGCTCAACAGGACTCGGTGCAGTGTTTGGGTCGTCCACGGTTTCTCCTCTGTCCCGCCCTGGGGCTGGTCGAATCATCGGCTGTCTGCGTCGCGCAACGCTCCCGATGCCACTGTCGGCCGTGAATGTACTTGAAGCCATGCCAACGCGCAATCGCGCACCTCGTGCACGACCGCGGTCAAACCCCGGGACACCCCGCAAGTACTGGCTGTGGTCGTCGGTTCGCTACTGTGCGGCGGACAGCTCACCGAGACGACGTTTCACCTGGGCGTTGTTTGGGAACTCCGCCTCCAATGTCTGGACGACGGCTTTGGCGCCGTCGCGATTGCCCTGTGCAACCAGCGCGCTGGCGCGCGCCAGGCCGGCCCTGACCCGGAGGCGTGTGTCTTCCTTTGCGATCTGCAGCTCGTCCAGCCTGCGCAGGGCCGCCGCTGGGTCCTTCTTCAAGTCCGTCGTCCACTCCACGTGCATCAGCTGCAGCTCGAGATTTCCGGGAGCGCGCGTCGCCGCCAGATCCACAAGGGCCATCGCCTCACCACTGCGGCCGTTTTGGCGGTCCTGCAGCGCTTGCTGGTACGCGCCCGCGGTGAACAGCCTGTTCACATCTTCTGGGTCACCGGTGCGGATGCCGATGCCACCGCCATAGGAGTAGACCAACTCGCCACCGCGCTCCGCCGCTTCGTATACAGCGACCAGCCCGCCAAGTCCGGCGACGGCTGCCGCCAGCGACACGATGGTGGCCCGCGCGTGCTGGCGCCGCGTGAGCAGCAGCGCCGCGATTTCAAATAACGAGACAATCACGAAGATGTTGCGCGCGCGCTCGCCGAGCTCTTCATGTGCGACCACGGCAGGTCGCACGCCCGGAATGCGTTCCACAGGTCCGTGGGCCGCTTCACCGGTGCGGGTTGCGGCGAAGCACGCGATCGTGCCGGCGAGCACCAGCGTCGTTGCCGCTGGTCCGGTGAATGGCAGGCGTCGCGTCAGAGCGAGGAGCCGAAACCCAACACCAGCGAAGACGAGCCCGATAGCCAGATGTACGACTTGAGGATGGAATGCGCCCATAGCTCGGGATCCTACTGCAGCGCGAGCCCACGCGAGCAGGCGAGCCTCGAGATTCTCGGAACCGTGGTGATATCACCCTTGGCGACACTCTCAGGTATCCTGAGATCGATGCAGGCGCCTCGCGTTCGATTTGCCCCGTCCCCGACGGGCTACCTTCATGTCGGCGGCGCCCGCACGGCCCTCTTCAACTTCCTGTTCGCTCGCCGCCATGGCGGCGTCTTCGTGCTGCGCATCGAGGACACCGATCTCGAGCGATCGTCGGACGAAATGGTCGATGGCATTCTTGACGGGATGCGCTGGCTCGGCCTGTCGTGGGATGAAGGGCCGCTCATTGGCGGTCCAAATGCGCCGTACTTTCAGTCGGAACGACTCGGTCGACATGCGGCCATGGCCGATCGTCTGGTGGCGAGCGGTCAGGCGTACTACTGCTACTGCACACCGGGTGAGCTGAAGACGAAGCGCGAGGCGGCAGAAGCCGCAGGCGGCGCGTTCAAGTACGACCGCGCCTGCACCCGGCTCACGCCGTCGCAAATCGCGGAACGCGAGCACACAAAGCGGCCGCGCGCTGTTCGGTTTCTGGTTCCCGAGGGTGCCGTACGGTTTATCGATCTCGTCCACGGGCCCATTGAGTTCGACGCGGCGAATATCGAAGACTTCGTCATTCTTCGGTCCGACGGGCAGCCGACCTACCACCTGTCTGTCGTGTCGGACGACATTGACATGGGGATGACGCATGTCATCCGGGGCGACGATCACATCTCCAATACACCGAAGCAGGTGCTGCTGTACGAGGCGGTTGGAGCTGCGGTGCCAGCCTTTGCACATGTGCCGCTCATTCTTGGCGCCGACAAGAAGCGCTTGAGTAAACGCCATGGCGCGACCTCCGTCATGGACTACGCGCGTCAGGGTGTGTTGCCAGAGGCGATGGTGAACTTCCTGGCGCTGCTCGGATGGTCCCCGGGGAGTGGTGATCGCGAGCTGTTCACGCTCGACGAGCTCGCTGGCGTGTTCGACCTGGGCGGCATCAGTGGCGGAAACGCGGTGTTCAATCCCGAGAAGCTGGACTGGTTCAATCAACGGCATCTGCTGCGGCTGGCGCCCGAGGAACTGACCGCGCGCATTCAACCGCTGCTTGAAGCCGCCGGCGTGTGGGACTCGGCGTTCACCGCCACGCGGCGGGCCTGGTTCTTCGCGGTGCTGGAGCTGTTGCGGCCGCGCGCCAAGCGACTCATTGAATTCCCGGAACTCGGTCACTACTTCTTCAGCGACGCACTGGTCTACGACGAGGGGGCAGTCACCAAGCACCTACGCGCCGAAGGCATGCGTGAGCACCTCGACGCCTTCAGCGCCGCTCTTGACGGTGTTGAAACCTTCGATCCAGCGACGCTCGAAGCGACGCTGCGCTCGCTTGCCGATGAGCGCGGTGTGAAGGCCGGCGCACTCATTCATGCCGTTCGCGTGGCCGTGACTGGCCGAACGGTCAGTCCAGGGATCTTCGAGGTGCTCTCCCTGCTCGGCCGCTCCCGCACGCAGCATCGTCTGGCACACACGCGCGCTCTGTAACGCAAGTCCCCAGCGACCCTCGCCTGGGGCGTGACGCCTGAGAGCTAGCTTTTCAACTGGCTATTGTTCAGAAGAGTGATCCGGAAGTACGCTGCCGGGACATGTCTGATATGAACTGTGCGACTCTCATCCCGCGTTTCTGCGTGCGCTCTCTCGTCCTGGTTGCAGCCGGCGCAGTTGCGGCCTGCAGTTCGAAGCCGGCCACGCCAGTGGTGGCGCCGGTCTCGGCCGACACTTGGGCTACGGTCAGTGGTCACGCGATCATGAAGGAGGAGGTCGACAAAGCCTACCGCCGGGCGCAGGAGCCGGCACAAGCGCTTTCCCCGGAGGAAACGCTCACAGCGAAATTGAACGTTCTCAACGACCTGATCGTGCAGGAGCTGCTGTTCTCGAAGGCCCGGGCTCTCAACATCGATGTCGCACAGGCGGATCTCGATGCCGCCTACGCCAATGCGAAGAAGAACATCCCCGATGAGGCGTATCAGCAGGAGTTGACACGGCGAAATGTCAGCGCCGACGACATGCGTGAAGGGTTGCGCCGTGAGTTGCTCGCGCAGAAGGTGCTCGCCCAGGAAGTGGGTGCCAAGGTCGTCGTGGCTGACCAGGAGATCGCCGATTTCTTCGCCGCGAACAAGCCGCAATTCAACATCCCGGAGGAGTCCTACCGCCTCGCGCAGATCGTCATCACGCCAGTGCGTGAACGACAGCTCGCCAACAGCACCGGTGACGATGTGACGACGCCGCAGGAAGCGACGGCCAAGGCGCAGATGTTGATGGACCGCCTCAAAGCCGGCACGACGTTTTCTGAGTTGGCGGCTGGTTATTCTGAAGATCCCGAGTCTGCCCCGCGCGGCGGCGACCTTGGGTTCGTGCCGCTCTCCCGTCTCAAGCAGGCACCGGCGCAGCTGCGCGACGCGGTGCTGAACAAGGCGCCTGGTTCGGTGAATGTGGCAACGCTGAACGGCGGTCACACGATCGTGCTCGTCATGGGGCATGAGATGGCAGGGCAGCGCGATCTCGCCTCGCCGGGCGTGCGCGACGGCATTTCACAGACCTTGCGTGCGCGTAAGGAGCAGCTTCTGCGGGTGGCCTACCTCACGGCAGTCCGCACCGATGCCTCGATTGTGAACTACCTGGCAAGGCAGGTGGTGGAGGCGAAGGGGCAAGTGCCGTCAGCAGCGCCGGCGGCAGCAGCGCCGGCTGCAGCCGCGTCGAAATAGCCCGATTCGACGGCTACGTGTCGAGCAGGTGTTTCAGGACCCACTCGGGGTCGTCCGCCAGTGCGGCGTAGTCTTCTGGCGTGATCTGCCGCGTCAGGTACTGACACGACAAGATGAACAGCGTGCGTGGCTCGTCGAGTTCGACCCGCGCAATTGTCGCCTGGAGCAGGCGACCTGACTGCGTCGTTAGCTCGATCGGATCGCCCGCATGGGGGATGCGCGGGATCTCGATGATCTTCCTGAACCGCATTTCGCTGTGATCGATGGGGTAGCCGTTCGAGTCGAGCGCCCGCACCTTCATGTTGGGAACTCGCAGACGTACTTCAGCTCGCATGACGTCATCTTTGCACGATTGCCGGTGGATGTGGTTCACGGCAGCCGACAGCCGTGGCAACATGAGGCCGATGAGGCGTCGCACATCGCTCACGCTCGAACAGGTCATCGAACAGGCTGAGGCCCAGCGCGGAGCGGGCCGGCCACAGGAGGCGGTGGGCCTTTACAAGGCGTGGATCGCCCAAGACAGGTCACCAGCCCGTTGCGTCGCCTTCTTCAATCTGGGTGTGCTGCTCTCAGAAATGGCCGACCTTGACGCCGCTGAGGCCGCTTACGCCAAGGCGCTCGTGGTCAACCCACGTCTCTACCAGGCCCGTGTCAATGCGGGTCTCGTCGCCGAGCGCAAGCAGCAGGACGTTGAGGCCGTGCGCCATTGGCTGGCCGTTGCGGAGGCGGTGGCTCTTGGGCATGCGGACGCCTTACCGTTTGCCACGACGGCGCTCAACCACATCGGACGCCTTCAGGAAGCCCGTCGGCATTATGCGGCGGCCGAGTCCGCCTTGGCGCATAGCCTCCAGCTCGATTCCGCACAGCCCGATGCGGTCCAGCACTGGGTGCATCTGCGTCAGAAGCAGTGCACCTGGCCGGTGTACCAGTCGTTGCATGGCGTCACCTTGAACAAGATGGTCGCGGCCACCTCGCCGCTCGCGATGCTGGCGCTTCACGACGACCCGGCGATGCAGTGGCTCTCGGCACACCTGTTTGTCAGCCGAAAATATGCGTTTCCCGACGTGCCGCGCCCTGCCGCAGCCGCGCACAAAGACGGTCGGCTCCGGATTGGCTACCTGTCAGGTGACCTCTGCACCCACGCGGTCGGCCTGCTGATGGCGGATGTGCTTGAAGCGCACGACCGATCACGGGTCCACGTGACGGCGTTCGACTTCAGTCCGGAGGACGGCACCGCGCACCGTGCGCGCTTGCGAGCAGCCTGCGACGCGACCGTGGCGATTCACACTTTGAGTGACCGCGACGCGGCCGACGCGATCGCCGCTTGTGAGATCGACGTGCTCATCGATATGCACGGCCTCAGCTCCGGCGCCCGCCCTGGCATCCTGGCCCTGCGGCCGGCGCGCTTCATCGGCACGTACCTCGGCTTTATCGGCACCACGGCCCTGCCGTGGGTTGACTTCGTGGTCACCGATCGATGGACGATGCCCGAGCCCATGACGGCGTTTGTCACCGAACGGCCGCTCTATGTCGACGGCTCGATGATTCCGCTCGCCCACCGGCCAGTCGGCGCGGTGCGATTCACTCGTGAGACGGTCGGGCTGCCGTCTGAGGCGGTGGTGCTGGCCTGCTTCAATAACATCTACAAGATCACGCCGGAGTTGCTGTCCTGTTGGTTACGAATCCTGAGCCGAGCCGATCGGGCCGTGCTCTGGTTGCTTGACGACAACCCCTGGGCGACAGCGGCTCTGCGCGCGCATGCGACGGCCGCTGGACTCGACCCGGCGCGGCTCGTGTTCTCGGGACGTTCCACTCACGCCGAGTACCGGGAAAAGCTGACGTTGGCCGACGTCTACCTGGACACATATCCCTACAACGCAGGGTCCACGGCTCGCGACGTGCTCGATGCCGGAGTGCCGTTGGTCACCCTGGCCGGCCGCACTCCCGTATCGCGCATGGCCGGCGGACTACTGCACGCGGCGGGTCTCAGCGAACTCGTCGCGACGACGTGGGAACGCTACGAGACGCTTGCGGTGGAGCTCTGTCTGGACGCCAATCGCCGCGCCGCACTCAGGGCCCGCATGCGCGCGGGCGTCGCTGACTGGCGCACTGCTCCTGCGCGCTTCACGCGAAGCCTCGAAGGACAACTCGTCGAGTTGGTCAAGTCTCGACCAGCCGGTGCCCCTCCGGCGATTCGGCCTCCCGCGAAAGCAAGGAAGCCAAAGGCCAACGTCACGAAGTTCACGATTCCGAAGCGGAAGCGTTAGAGGCCGAGCGCGGCGAGTTGGTCGCCGCTGAGCGCGGCCAGCTGCGGTGCAGTCAGTGCGCCCCTCTGCGGCGCGGTGAAGGCGCCGAGTTGAGACGTGCTCATCGAGGAAATCTGCGACACGCGCATGTCGGCGATGTTCTCGAGCGATATCGACGGTATCTGCGTCACGGTCAAGGCCTGGGTCTGACTGTCGCTGAGCGCCAGGATCTGCGGGCTGGTAAGGGCCCCGATTGCCGCTTCCGAGAGCGCCGCCACGCCGTCGTTGGTGAGCGCCGCAATTTGCCCGGTCGACAGAGACGCGACCTGACCCGATAGCAGCGCACCGACCTGATCCGTGGTCAGCGAGGAGACGTCGCCCGCGCTCAGCCCCGCGAGCGACTGTGTGCTGAGCGAAGAGATCTGGTCTGCGGTGATGGCCACGACCTGGTCGGTGCTCAGTGCTTCCAGTTGCTGGCTCGTGATCACGGCGAAGTCGTTCACCGTCAGAGCCTGCAGCTGACCCGTGGTGAGCGCCGCCACCTGGGTGGTCGAGAGCCCCGCCACCTGGTTGGTTGTCAGCGCGCCGATCTGATCCGCGCCAAGGGACTGCCACGCCGTGGTCGACAGCGCATTGATGTTCTGCGTCGTCAGGGCCGCGATCTGGCCAGCGCTGAAGCCCTGCACCTGTGCCGACGAGAGCGATGCCGCCTGCGCTGTCGTCAGTGCCGCCACCGCGCCGTTGGTGAACGCTCCGAGCTGCGTGGCGCCGAAGGCCTCAAGCTGCGCGGTGGTCAGCACGGACACCTGACCCGCGAGCAGCGCCCCAATCTGCGCCTCGTCGAGCACGCCGATCTGGTCCGTCGTGAGCGACGAGACATCCGCGACCTCTATTGCCCCCACCTGCGTCGTCGAGAGCGCCGAGATCTGGTCGGTGGTGAGGGCGGCGAGCTGATCGCCGGTCAGTGCCGCAACGCCACTGGCGCCAAGCGCCGCCAGTTGCGACGATGAGAGTACGGCGATGTCGCCTGTCGGCAGTCCGGAGATCTGACTGGTGGACAGGGAGGCGATCTGGGCCGTACCGAGCGCCAGAATCTGATCCGTGGTCAGCGCGCCGAGGCTCGTCGTCGAAAGTGCCGCCAGCTGCGCGGTGGTGAGTGCCGCGATCTGATCGTCCTCGAGGGCGCGGAGTTGCGTCGTGTCGAAGCCGCCGATGTTGGCGTTGCCGAGGCTGGCCACCTGGTCGGTGCTGAGTGCCGCAATCTGCTGCGTGCCCAACACGGCGGTCTGGGCCGTTGTGAGTGCGGCCACCTGTTCCGTCGTGAAGGCGGCAATTGCGCCGGTCGTCAACGCGGCGATGTCGGGTGACGAGATCCAAGTCACCTGCGTCGTGGACAACGCCGCAATCTGCGCCGTCGGCAGAGCGCTGGCCTGCGCCGTCGAGAGCGCACCGACCTGGGCCTCGGTGAGGGCGCGCACCTGCGCCGAGCTCAGCGCATTGAGTTGCGTGTTCGAGAGACTGTTGATTTGCGATGTGCTGAGCGAGGCAATGTCGTCGGTCGTGAAGGCGGCGATCTGGTCTGCCGAGAAGGCAGCAAACGCCGATGTGGTCAGCGCCGCCAACGCATCGGTTGTGAGCGCGGCCACCTGTGCGGTGGTGAGCGCCTGGACTTCGTCCGATGTCAGGCCGGCGAAGTCACCCGCCTCGAGGTTCGGGATCTGGTCGGCTGGGATGGCCGCGATCTGATCAGTGGTGAGCGCGCCGTACTGGTCCGACGTCAACGCTCGCAGCTGATCGCTCGAGAGCGCGATCAACTGATCCGTCGTCAACGCGCGCAGGTTGGTCGTGCTGAGCGCACCGAGCTGAGCGCTTGTGAACCCAGCGACCTGTGTGGTGGTCAGCGCCGCCACGTGCGACGTGCCGAGGGCGTTGAGCTGCGTGGTCGTGAGAGCCCCAACCTGATCGCTCGAGAGCGCGCCCAGCTGCGCTGAGCTGAATGATTCGAGAGCCGTGGTTGTCAGCGCCGCGACCTGTTCGCTGAGAAGCGCCGTCACTTGCGCGGTCGTGAGCGCCGCGACATGGTCGAGCGCCAGGGACGAAATGTTCGCGGTGCTCAGCGCCTCGACTGCGGCGGTGGTGAACGCCGCCAGCTGCGCGGTGGTGAGATGGCCAAATGCCGTCGTCGTCAACGCAGCGACGTGCGTCGTATCGAGGCCGGCCGTCTGATCGGTCGTCAACCCGCCAATCTGATCGCTTGCCAGCGCATTGACCTGGTCGGTTGTGAGCGTGTTCAGCTGCGAGGTCGAGAACGAGCCGAGCTGGTCCGACGTCAGACCGGCGATCTGCAGCGTCGTGAACGACTGCAGCTGCGACGAGGTCAACGCGTCGAGCTGGTCGGCGGTAAACGCACCCACCTGAGTCGAGCTCAGCGCGCGAAGCGCCGTGGTGCTCAACGTGTCGACCTGGTCAGTGGTGAAGGCGGCCAGTTGGTCGGTGCGGAGCGCCGCGTAGTGCTGCGTCAGGAGCGCCTGGAGCTGCTGCGTGCCGAACGCGGCCACCTGGCTGGTCGACAGCGCGACAAGATCCAGCGTTTCGATCGCGCGGATTTGCGACGTCGAAAGGCTCTGCAACTGGTCTGTCGTGATGGCCGTCCACTGCGATGCCGACAGCGCCACCAGGTCTCGGGTCTCAAGGGCCGCGACCTGATCCGTGGTGAAGGCCGATACCTGATCGCCGCTGAGTGACGCAAACTGCGCCTGGGTGAGCGCCACGACCTGGCCGGTCGAGAGAGACGCGATCTGGGCGGTGCGGAGACCGGCGAGCGCTGCCGTGCCGATCGCCCCAATGCGGGCACCGTCGAGAACTTCGAGCTGGTCGGTCGTGAGCGCGGCAATCTGCGCTGACCCGAATGTCGCAATGTCATTGGTCTCGAGCGCCGCCACTTGATCGGTGGTGAGCGCCGGCACTTGATCCGCCGTGAAAGCCCCGACCTGGGTATTCGACAACGCGACGACCTGTCCGGTGGTGAGCGCCTGGACTTGCGCCGTGCCGAGGGCGGCTACCTGAGACGTCGTGAAGCCGGGGAGCACATCCGTGGTGAGCGCCGTGATCTGATCGGTCGTGAGGGCCGCGATCTGATCGGTGGCGAACGCCGACACCTGCGTGCGGCGCAGGCTGGCGACCTGAGTCGTGGTGAACGCGGCCACCTGGCCGGCACCAAGCGCCTGCAACTGCGCTGCTGTCAGCACCTGGACATTGTCCGTGCCGATCGCCGCAATCTGGTCGGTCGACAGCGAGCCCACCTGCGCGGTCGTCAACGCGTTCACCTGGCGCGTATTCAGCGAGCCGACCTGGTCGGTGGTGAATGCGCCCACCTTGTCAATGTCGAGTGCCGCGACTTGCGATGCGGTGAGCGCGACCACCTGGCTGGTGGTCAACGCCGCGACTTGTTCGGTAGCCAGCGCGTTCAGCTGCGTCGACGAGAAGCCGACGATGTCGCGCGATTCGATCGCCGCAATCTGGTCGGTGGATAGACCGCGGAGCTGACTGGTCGTGAGTGACCGGATCTCTCCTGACGTCAGTGCGACGACTTGGTCCGTCGTGAGCGCGGCGAGCTGGTCGGTCGTCAACGACGAGACTGCGGACGTCGTGAGGCCGGACACCTGGTGTGTGGCCAGCGCGGCGACCTGATCGGTGGTAAGCGCGCGGGTCTGATCGGTCGTGAGCGCAGCGAGCGCCGCGGCGCTCAAGCTGACAACCTGGTCGGTCGTGAGTGCGGCCACCTGATCGGTCGTCAGACTCCGCAACTGCGCCGCCCTGAAGGCCCCGAGCTGCTGTGTGGAGAGGGCGTCCACCTGATCGGTCGACAGCGCCGCGATCTGTGCCGTGCCGATTCCGCTCAGCTGACTCGTGAGCAGGCTGGCGATCTGCTCGGTGGTGAGACTGGATACTTGTGCCGTGGTGAGCGCCGCCAGCTGAGACGTCTTGAGCGCCCTCACGTCGGTGGTTTCGATCGCGCTCAGCTGGCTGCTGCCGAGGTTGCGAATCTGCTGCGACGTCAGCGCCGTAATTTGCGCGGTGGTCAACGCGGCGATCTCATCGCTGGTCAGGCTGTTGAGATCGGCAGTCTCAAAAGAGGCCACCTGACTCCTGGTCAGCGCCTGAATCTGGTCGGTCGTGAGCGCGGCCGCCTGCGCGGTCGTGAGCGCGACGACCTGGCTGGCCGACAGCCCTCGGAGCGCACCTGTGTCGACCGCGGCAATGTTGGCGCCGAAGGCCGCGATCTGTCCGGTCGTCAGCGCTGACACCTGGCGCGACGTCAGCGCAGCTGTCTGCTCGGTAGACAGCCCCGAGACGGCCGATGTCGAAATCGCCGAGACGATGCGGGGATCGAAGGCCCGAATCTGGTCGGTTGTGGCAGCCTGGATCTGATCGCTCGTCAAGACGGCGACTTGCGCCGAGCCCAGCCCGCGCACCTGTCCCGTTGTCAGTGCGGAGAACTGACCTGACGTCAGGGCGCTCACTTGAGCGGTGGTCAACGCCCGAAGCTGTGACCCCGTCAGCGCCACGAGGTGGTCAGTGTCGAGCGCCTGCACCTGGTCGGTGGTCAAGGCGCGCAACTGTTGGCTCGTGAGCGCCGACACGGTGTCGGTGTCGAGCGCGGTGATCCCGGCGCTATCGAGCGCGGTCAACTGCGCCGTCGTCAGGCGCGACACCTGTCGCGACGTCAGTGCGTGAAGTTGGTCCGTTGTGAGACCACTGAACCGAGACGCGCTGATGTCCGCGACCTGGTCTGGTCTCAACCCGACGACCTGGTCCGTCGTCAGCGCGACGAGCTGGTCAGTGGTCAGCGCTGCAATCTGGGCCGACGTGAGACTCTGCAGCCGACTTGGGTCGAGGGCGACGATCTGGTCTGACGTCAACGCTGCGACGGCCGTTGTCGAGAGCAGCGTCAGCGAGGCGCGGCGCAGGCTCGAGATCTGGTCTGTGCTGAGGGCCTCGATCTGATCGGTACGTAGCGCATCCCACTGCGTCTTTCGCAGGGCTGCCAGGTCGTTGGTTTCGATGGCGGCAAGCTGGCTACCGGACAGGGCGCGGAGCTGCGCGGAGGTGAGGCTCGCCGTCTGCAACGTCGTGAGGGCCGCAATCTTGTCGGTGGAGAGACTGGCGACGTCGGCAGTTTCGATGGCGGCAATTTGTCTCGCCGTCAGGGCATCGAACTGCGTCGTGTCGAGCGCATTGAACGCGTCGCTCGAGAGCGCAGCGATCTGCGCGTTGGTCAGCGCCGCCACCTGCCCATGCGAGAGCGAGCGAAGCTGGTCTGACGAAAGAGCGGCGACGGCGGCTGTGGTCAGCGCGGCAATTTTTCCGGGAGCCAGGCTCGCGAGCTGATCGGAGCCCAGCGCCTGCACTTGTCCGGCCGACAAGTTCCCGATCTGCGACACAGACAGTCCCGCAAGATCACCCGGGTCGATGGCGGCGACCTGCGTTGTCTGCAGGGCAGCGATCTGCGCGTAGCTGAATGCCGCCACCTGGCTTCTGGACAGGGCCTCAATCTGCGCCGTAAACAGTGCCGCAAGGTCCGCGGCCTCGATGGCTTTGATCTGCGCGATCTTGAGGCTGGCGATTTGGTCCGTGGCGAAAGAGGCCAGCTGTGTGCTCGAGAGCCCGGCAATCTCACTTGTGGTGAGTGCCCGTATCTGAGAGGTGGACAGCTGCGCGAGCTGCGACGTGGCGACTGACGCAAGTTGAGTCGTGTCGATTGCCGAAACCTGGGTGGCGCTGAGGCTGCCGATCTGGTCGGACGTGAGCGCGTTCAGCTGGTTGCTCAGTAACGCACCGACTTGCACTCGGCTGAGCGCGCCCAGTTGAGCGGTCGAGAGCGCCTGGACCTGGCTCGTGGTGAGCGCGCTGACGCGGGTGCCCAACGACTGCACATGCTTCGAGGTGAGTCCGGCAATGGCGTCGGTGGCGATAGATGCGATCTGGGCGGTCGTAAGTGAGGCCACCTGCCTGGCGCTCAGCGACCCGAGTTCTGCCGACGTCAGGCTCGAGACGTCGGTGGTCGTTGTCAGCTGCGGCAGTGGACCGTAGAGGCCGCCGCCAATACTTGTAATTGGACTCATCGTGCCGCCGCTTTCCGCGCGTGCGGCGCGATGAAGAACTGTGTCAGAGCGTGCGCAGGTAGACCCGTACTCGGGTCGCCATGGGCGACCGACGAGGCGATGTCAGGCAGGAGGATCTGCCGATGTGCGGAGATTCCAGTCAGCACGTCGGGAATCGGCTGATTGGTCTGGAGCTTGACCGAACACAAAGGCAGGCGGCCCGGGCCTGCGCGTCGTTAGCGCCAGGCGCCGACGGAAGACCAAGCTGGCATCGCCCCGTCTACGCGCCCTGAAGGCAGCAACGGCAGGTCCGCACCCCAGTCGTCGGCAACAGCTGAGGTCGGGCACTGTCCTGGCCCGCGACGAGTGATGGATGACGGAATCGTGATCGCGTTTGCGTGCTACTCTGCCCTCCCCCGGTATCGAGCGTCGATGCGCGCACGTCACGACAACGGTTGGCAGGCATGAAGAGCACTCTCGCGCGAGCTGTATGTCTCGCTGCGGCCTTGGCCGTGGTGCCGATATGGCTGCGCGCGGCGGCGACAATCGACGCGGTGAGTGCGTCGCAGACGCACGTCTCTGTCGGACTGGCGACCGTACTCTTCACCGCGACAATCACAGAACCGTCCGTCATTGGCGCGGGCGTGAACCTCTTGAAAACCGATGCGGCCGGGCGGACGCTGTCGCTCGTCGGGGTGATGAACGACGCTGGTGTCTCGGGCGATCGTGTGGCCGGCGACAAGGTGTTCAGCCGTGAGGTTGTCATCAACGAGACGAGCATCGGCTCGGTGTACTACCGGGTGTCCGCGCCGTTCAAGGGCGTGATTCTGCGGACGCTTTCTCCGATCATTCCAATCACGATCGACCCACCCGTTGGCCCCCCGGCGAATGCGGCGCCGACGGTGTCGGCGGGCGCGGATCAGTCGATCACGCTGCCGGCAACGGCGACGCTGCTGGGCAGTGTGAGTGACGATGGGCTGCCGGCAGGCGCCACGGTGGTGGTGAGCTGGAGCCAGGTGAGTGGCCCCGGCGCGGTGACGTTTGGCACCCCCGGGAGCGCCACGACGAGCGCGAGCTTCAGCACGGCGGGGACGTACGTGTTGCGCCTCACGGGTGACGACACCGAGAAGTCGTCGGCCGACGAAGTCACGGTGACGGTGAATCCCGCGGTGATCGTGCCGCCGCCCGTGAATGGCGTGCCGACAGCGAACGCGGGTGGGCCTTACACGGGTGAAGCGAATGTTGCGGTCGTCGTCGACGGCACGGGGTCGAGCGACCCAGACGGCGACACGCTTGTGTACTCCTGGGATTTTGGCGACGGTTCCCCGAGCGGTTCTGGTCCGAAGCCGTCGCATGTCTACGGCCAGGCGGGCGACTACACCCTGGCGCTGACCGTGGTCGATGGGCGTGGTGGCAGTCAGACCGCGAGCACACCAGTCATCGTGGCGGCACCCGTTGATCGGGCGCCACCGCTCGTGAGGCTCAGCGGCCCTGCCCAAGCCTTGCCAGGCGCGCAGGTCATGATGGTGGCCGACGCGAACGACAACGTCGGCGTGACCTCGGTCATCCTCGACGTTAACGGCGGCGACCCGGTTGAAATCTCGGTCCCGCCGTTCCAGCGTCTCGTGACAGTGCCCGACGCCGTGGCACCTGGTACCACCCTGAAGATTGGCGCGGTGGCGCGCGACGCGGCGGGCAACACCGGGTCCGCGGCCGCCGGCGTCACCGTTGTTGCGGAGCCGGATACCACCAAACCGACGGTGGTCGTGAAGGCCCCACCGCAGGCGGCGCCAGGCGCGGTACTGAGCATCGCGGCTACGGCCGCTGACAATGTCAGTGTCGCCTCCGTGGTGTTGTCGTCAAACGGTGCAGCCTTTGCGTCGCTCTCCCATCCGCCCTATGAGTCGGCCTTCACCGTGCCGCTCGACGCGCCGGTTGGTGCATCACTCATCATTGCGGCGCAGGCGGTGGACAGCTCAGGTAACCAGGCCACCAATAGCGCCACCGTGTTGGTCGTCCAGACTGCCGACACGACGCCGCCGTCGATTGACCTCTCCGCACCACCAACCGCGCAGGCCGGCACCGCGGTGCCGATACTTGCCACCGCGAGTGACAACGTCGGCGTCGCATCGGTGCGCTTCTTCGTCGATGGAGCGCCGTCGGCGGTCGTGCTCGATCCGCCGTACAGCACCTCCCTCCTAGTACCGCTGGCGCTTCCTGCCGGCGCTCGCCTTCACGTTGAGGCGCGCGCTACTGACTTCTCAGGACTCCAGTCCGTTGCCGCAAAGAACATCGACATTGTCGAGACGGGAGAAGGCGTTCTCACCGGGAAAGTGATTGACGACGGCACGGGCCTGTTGCTCGGGGGCGCCACGGTCGCACTCGTCGGCAAAGACGCGCGAGGGATTCCGTATACGCAGACGACGGTGTCAGACGCGGTGGGTCGCTACGTCATTCATGCGACCGAAGGCAGCGGCACTGTCTCCATCAGCAAGGATGGTTGGTCGTCACTTCACCGACTCGCGGTCATCAGGTCGCAGGTTGCCGTGGAACTGGTTGATGCCCGGCTCACGGGGACGACAGCGGGTGTAGCGGTTGTGGCGCTGACCGGGGGCCTCGTCAGAGGCGACAGCTTGGCCTTTCTGCAGACGTGGCGGCGTGAAGTGTCTGTCCTCGAGGATCCGTCGCTGATCGACCCGGCGCAGACCGGCGGTCCTGACGTGTCGCTGAGAGTGCCGCCCGGCGCACTGCCGGTGAACACGACGTTGGCGGTGACACCGATTAGCCGTCAAGGGCTGGCAGGCCTTCTGCCGCCGGGATGGACGCCGGTCGCCGCCCTCGATATTGCCCCTCACGGGACAGTGCTTGCGGATGGCGTGACCGTGTCGGCGCCGAATCCCTTCAACCTGAAAGCCGGCGCGGCGATCGTCTTTGCGCGGTGGGACGAGCAGGTTCGTGCCTGGCGCGCGGTTGGCACCAGCACCCTGCCGCAAGACAAGGCGGTGCTCGACGGCGCTGTCCCGATGACGGGGCAGTTTGCCTGGCTCCTTGCCGACGCGGCCCCCCTGGTGCCGCCAAATCCCGCACCGGGTGACCTGATTGCGGGTGTGCAGCCAGCGCTCATCCCTCCGGATGTGACGGCGCTTGTCGATCCGCAGCCGCGGATTCTGTTCTACAAACCGGGCGTGAAGTCTGACGTGCGCGGCACGGTGACGACGACCGGACCACTGCTGTCGAGCGGCACGATCGTCAAGTCGAGAATCATCGAGTTCTACCAATTCGTGTCGCAGTCGGAGCTGCATCTCGAACCGGTCGAGCAGGATCTGGTGCTGTATCAGATTCCTGGTGGTGTATCTCCGGTCATGGCCGCCGGCTTTCCCGTTTCACCAAGCCTGGTGTTTGAGCCGCTGTCGCTCGCCAAGGGCATCATCACGGTCGAGTTGCGGGCGCCAGAGGAGACGGTCCACGAGATTGCGCTGATTGGTGGCGCGGGCGGGGCGGTGGACGCGCCCACCGGCGAGCGAATTGAGGTGCCGGCCGGAAGCGTGTCGTCTCCGCTGCCGCTTGAGATTCATCGGCTGTTGGCCGCAGAGTTGGGTGCCACCGTGCCGTCCGGGTTTACGGTCGTTGGCGCGGCCTCGCTGTCGTTTGCCAGCGTCCTCGCCGCGCCGGCCACGTTGTCGATCCCGAAGCCGCCCACCGCCGGGGGGCTCGACACGTTCCTCTTTGCCCGCCTCCAGGAATTGCGCGGCGAGACCCGTTTTGTTCTGGTCGGGGTGGCGTCGGTGGTGAACGACCGGCTCGTGAGTCAGACGACGCTTGACGGCAGCGCCGCGGTGTTTGAAGGGATCACGACACCCGGACGCTATGTGTTCCTGCGTGCGACGAACCCGCTGGCGTTTGTGGCAGGCTCGGTGACCGGGGCGGACGGCGGCGCGTTTGGCGGTGCGCTGCTGACGAGCAACAACCTTTCGATTGTCTCGCTGTCACAGACCACATCGTCGGCGGCTGGCCGCTACATCTCAGCCGTCCCTCTGGGCGACTCCACGCTCACCGCGCTTGATCTTCTCAAGACCGACACGGTGGGCGCGCCGGTCACCACGACGGCACCGCGCCAAGTCGTGGCGCTCGACCTCGCATTGGCGGCGCGGCCTCCGACAGTGACGTCGGTGACGCCGGTGAACGGCGCTGTCAACATCGCGCTCGCCGACCCCATCATCATTCGCTTCTCGAGTCCGATCGATCCGGCCACGGCCACGCTGCAAAGCATTCAGCTCAGCTCGAACGCCGGCCTTGTCATCGGGACGTTGGCGTTGACCTCGAACAACACCGTCGCGACATTCCGCGCCATCGACGCCCTGCTGCCGAACCTCGTCTACACGCTGACGGTCAGTCAGAGTGTCAAGGACCCGTTCGGCCGGTCGTTGCCGTCAGCGTTTGTCAGCGCGTTTACCAGCCTCGACACCATTGCGCCGCTGCCGCCGCCAGCCGGCAGCATCACGGCGACGATTCCCGGTGCAGACGGCAAGACCACCATCAACGCGACGCAGGGGACCGCGGGCACGCACGACACGGTGAAGATCAAGAACGTCACCAAGGGGACGTTCACGCCTGTGATTCTCGATCCCAATGGCGGATTCATCGTCATTGTGCCGGCGGCTCTCACCGACAAGCTGCAGCTCCTCATCACCGATCCGTCGGGCAACGAGACGCTCGTCGCGCTTGCGCGCTTCCGTCAGTCGAACCCGGATGGCACGGTGTCCGAGGCGGTCGGCGCGGAGGGCGGTCGTCTGGAGGGTCCGGGCGGCGTGGTCATCGACGTTCCTGCCGGAGCCTTTTCGACCGGCGCTGTGGTGCGCTTCGGGCCGGTGACCGAAGCCGAATTCCCGTTCCACCTCACGACCGAGCAGCGCCTGCTGTTTCAGTACAGCGGTGGCATCCGAATCGATCTCGGCGGGGTCGTGCCGACGACCTATCTGAACGTCAGCGTGCCGACGCTTGGTGGCGAGACCAGCCTTGATCAGTGGCTCGTCACACAGGCGCAGACGATTGCCGGACAAAGCAGTGTTGCGATCGTTGACACTGCCCGCGTCATCGCCGGACGGATCACGACGTCGTCGCCACCGTGTCCAGGTGTTACGGGGTCCGGCGTGTACGGTTTCCTCAAGGCGGCTCGACCACTCGGTGTGGTCTACGGTCCGGTGACGGTTGACCGGACACTGCCGCCAGGTGTCTTCATTCCTTTCTTGGTAGGTCCTGGGCTCATCGGCTTCCCGCTATCGCCCTCGGACCTGCTGACGCCGCAGATCGATGGCACGCTGTCGATTCAGGATCCGCTCGGTCTGGGCAACTTCATCAGCGCGGCTGGGGAGACGGCTGCCGTCTTCTCGAGAATGCCAGCGTGTCTGCCGCTCTTGAGCGGCAAGGCGACCCTCACCCAGAACCGCGTTGCGGTTGTGGTGCCGACGGCGCAGTTGACCCCGGCCGATCGGGAGATAGAAGTCGTCAACGTGCCGCGCGGGAAGACCACGCGGTTCTTCACGCCGTTCCCACCGGCGCTGTCTGTCGAGGGCGGGAATACCGACGCGCTGCTGGTGACGGCCGTGGCTGTGGATGGGAGCCGACGAACGTTGCCGGTGACCTTGAAGCCGCGCTCCTACGTGCACGTGCTCGTCGCGGCCAGTGAGTTTCAGGATCTCGACCGCCAGATCACGATCAGAAATGTGAGTGGCACTGGGGTATTCACATCAGGGCTGAGTGGGTCGCCGACAGATATTGAGGCGCTGATTGAGGGCACCCCGAGCGACACGTATGTGGTGGAGATTACCGGAGCCACCGGTCCGCGTCCCGCGGCCTTTGGCGTATCGCCATACAGCTACGGCGGTGGCAATCTGCTGCTGCGCGCCGTGCCGGGAACCATTGATCCGACGCTTGCCCAGATCGTCGCCTTCAATGCGACGGTTCCCCTCGACCAGCGTTTGAAGGAAAGCGGGGCGGTCACCAGCGTGGTGCTGCAGATCGACACGCAGGTCAACACGCCGACTGGCCCTGCGACGGTGAGTCGGGCCCTGGTCATCGCTGATCCCGGTGACACCTCTCACCTGGTCGGCGGCTCGTTCTATTTTCCCTTCGAAGGAAGCCTCGACGACACCTACACGCTGCACGTGCTCTACGCCGACGGCAAGACGGTCGACCTCAAGATTCCGATGCTGCGGATCAACATGACGAACCCGACGACTGGGGCCGTCGTGCGTCGGGTCTCGGCCGCGGTGCCGCCAAGAGACGAGCCGCTCCTGCTCGATCTGGCGCCGCCGACCGGGCCGACCGAAGTGACCACAGCGCCGCGCAGCCTGCAGGATGTCGATCCGCGGCTGCCGCTTACGCTGACGTTCTCGAGAGCGCTCGACACCACCACCGCCAACACCAACCTGGTGGTCTTCACGACCGACAGTGCCGGCGCGCTCGTCCAGGTGCCCGGGACGTGGCGGTTCTCGCAGGGTAACCGCGTCGCGCGCTTTGTCCCCGCCGGGGCACTGCTCCTCAACAAGACCTACCGCGTCGCGCTCAGTGGTGTCACGGATCTTGCCGGTCAACCGCTCGGCGGCAGCAGCGTCGTGGTCACCACGTTCCGCCCGCGTCCGATTGGGACTGCCGTCCTTCATGAGCCGCCGGTGGGTGGCATCGTGCCGCTGCAGGACGTCAGCTTTCTGCGTCAGCCCGGGCCCGGCGGCAAGCTCGCCACACGCGTGATTGCGGCCAGCTCGAACCGCGATGGTTTCAAGGTCCACACCATCGATGTCACCGACCCTCATACGCCGACAGAGACCGGGCACACGGCTGGTGGATCCTACAAGCGCCGGCTGACGCTGTTGCCGGGAGTCACCGCGCCAACGACCATTGACATCAGATACGACGTCCAGCTGGTACCGCAGCAGACCGGCATGTCGTGCTGGGCCGCCGGCACCGCCATGATCGCGGGCTGGCGCGATCGAACATCGATTGATCCCAAGGCCGTGGCCGACCGCGTCCAGTACAACTACGAGAAGGGCCTCTTTGGCACCGATCGCGAGGTGTTCAATGCATGGGGCCTGGTGGCCGAGCCGTTGCAGTCCTACAGCGTCGAAGGGTATCGCCAGATGCTCGAGCGCTACGGGCCGCTGTGGGTGTCGTCTGCGGTGCCCTCCACGCATATCCGCGTGATCACAGGCATCGACGGCGACGGCACGCCAGGCGGCACGTATCTCTACATCAACGACCCGTGGCAGGCGGGGATGACCAATTTTGCCCTGCCCAACGAGGGCAACCAGTACGCGATCACGTACCAGGACTTCGAACAACAGCTGGAGACGCTAGCGCGCGAGTGGTTCGGCGAACCGGCGGTCATGCAGGAGTTGTGCGATTCCGGCACACAGATCGCCTGCCAGGCATTAGCAGACCCGGCCATCCTGCAGGCACTGAAGGAGTGCTCGGCAGGCAACGAAGCGATCTGCGCTGACCTCCACCTGCCTGGCGGCGCTGGCGCCCAGGTGGCGCACCTGCCGCAGTTGCCAGCATGGGTGCCGCCGGTGGAAACCGGCGCGCTCACCATCAGGCCGCCGAAGCCGAACGAAGGGCCGATCGCCGTCTGCAAGGACCACGTCATTCTCAGTCCGAGCGGCAAGCAGCACTTCAACGGCGATCTCGCCGTCACCAGTTCGTGGAATCAAGACACGAACTACGTCACGTTCTTTGACGTGACCGATCCGGCCAACCCCTGCGTCATCGGCGACAAGACGCTCACGGCCAATCCGGAGACCCTCAACTCGTTCACCCGACCAGGCACGGTGCACGTGCAGGGCTTCGCCCGCGGCGTGACGACGCTGCATCATGCGCAGGGCTACGCGGCCTACATGGCGATTGCTCAGGCCGGTGTCTTTGCTGTCGACATTGGCAAGAGCCTGCCGTCGGTGAGCAGTCCGAGCGATCGTGAAGAGGAAGGCTTCTACGCCGGCGACTTCGCGGACGTGATTGCTGTGCGCGATCGGTTGCTGGCGCTGAACAACAACTTTGGTGGCGACGCCACGCTTGACGTCCTCGATCCGAATCTGTCGCTCATCACGACGGTGGTGTTGACCGGCGGCGGCGCGACCAAGCAGCACCGTATCGTCTACGCACCCGCCAGTTGGGTGGACGCCAATCGCAACGGTCAAAACGACGATGGTGAAACGTTCGACCTGGCATACGTCGCTGGCAGCGGCGGCCTCATCGTCATCGACGTCACCAACCTCGATGCGCCGACTGTCGTTGGGCAGATCAAGACGCCTGGCATCATGCGCGAGATCACGGTGGACGGGAGCGGCAGAACCCTCTTTGTCGGCGGCGGCCGTGGCAACGTGACCTCTCCCGGCGGAGGGCTGGTGCCGCTGGCCGGCGACGTCTTCTACATGATTGATGCGTCGAACCCGTTTGCGACCCCCGTGACCGATGCGACGGGCCGCGACTCGCGCATCGTGTTCGAGTATTTGTATCCGGACGGCGTCGGTGGGATGGCCGTCGACAGCCAGCGTGGTCTCCTGTACGTCGGGTCTCCAGCGATCAACACTCCAAAGGGTGCGCTCGACATCTGGGCCATCAACCGGACCGCTCGTATCGCCTTCAATCGAGCGCCGATCGCCAATGCCGGGCCGGATGCAGACGTCGAGCAGAACGCGCTCGTCACGCTCGACGGTCGTGGCAGTACCGACCCAGACGGCGACCCGCTGACCTTTGAATGGAAACAGACGTCTGGGCCGGTCGTGTGGCCGTCTGGCGCAACCGGCGAGCGGCCGACGTTCCAATCTCCGGCCATTGACGGCGCAGTACTGACGTTCCAGCTGATCGTCGACGACGGCGTTCTCAAGAGCGCGGTCGACACCGTCACTATCACAGTCAAGGCACAGGATCGGCTCAAGCTTCAGCCGGTGATCGCGCCCATCGTCGTTGTGCCTGGCAGCAAGCAACTCTCCGTCACGCTCCAACCGGCCAATGGTGATCCGGACAAAGACGTCACCGCCGATGCGAAGACGACCTACCGATGGATTGGCAGCGGTCTGGTCTCTGGCACGGACGGCCTTCCGGACATCAATCCGATCCTGAGCGCGCTGGCGGCCAAGCTGGGCATTCCGTTGCAGCTGGCGGTCATCGATGTGAGCCCGAGCGGCCTGGTCAGCGTGACCACGCCAGGCATCCAGGTGGTGCGCGCCCACTACAAGGACGGCACGACTGAGATCGATTCGAACCCGTCGGTGGTGCTTGCCGGCATCAAGCTCAAAGAAATTACGCTGCGCCCGGAATCGCCGTTGACCACGCTGGTCGGCGCGATGACCGAAGCGCTCGGCAGCGACAAGAACCCGCCGATGATTCTGGCGGCTGACGAAAACGGCTACATCAGCGATAAGGGCGTCATTCTGCTCGATGACGTCGTCTTCGAGATGCTGGGCTCGGCGACGATCAGCCTCAAGGATCTGCTCGACGCGATCAACCCGCTCATTGAAGACGCGCTAACCGCCGCGCTCGCACCGGAAACCGGACCGGCCGCGCCCGTGCTGGCGAAAGGGTTCACAAAGCTCCTCGGCTTGGGGATCAACTACGCAGGTACGCAGTTCCTGACAGGTGTCGAGTCACTCGACGCCGCAGTCGCGACCGTCACGGACCGGGCGCCTCTGCAAGGCTTTGTGCAGAGTCACGGGCCAGGCCTGACCAGCATTACCGGGACGCTGGATCTCGGTCCGCTCGGCAAGGCCGACGACAGCGTGCTTGTGTGGGTGCTGCCGGACATCACCTCTGCGACGATTGAGCCGAACGTCACCGTGATCCAGCGGACCCTGCCGCCAACACCCGGACCGTCGGTGAGGACGTTTGCGACGGTCAACATTGGCCAAGCGATCATCGAGTTGAAGGGGAAGGTCAACGCGGGAGCGCAACTCCTCGATCGCTTCTTGCCAGATGGTCTCGCGTCGTGGAATGTGGGCATCGACAAAGACTTCGTCGTCAATGTGCCGGCGCCGAACCTGCGCTTTCACTTCAGAGGCTCGATGACGCCGAACTGCGGCGCACCCGACGCCGCCGGTGAAGTGCACTGCTTCGTCACATTCGCCAATGTCGGGTTGGGCTTCTATTCGCCGAACGTGTTCAATCACTACACGACCCTCGACACGGCGATTGCAGACCTCGGCGTGTCGGAGATGTTCGACACGCACATCGTCCACCAGGGCGTGGTCGGGGAGACGCCGCTTCACGTCAACGTCAGCGTCCCGTTCATGGGGCACGCCGAGGACCTGACCGCGAAGGTGCTCGTGCTCGACGATGGCCCGGTGTTGTTGAAGACGGTACAGACCGACGCCTACACGCAGGCCGGCTCGTTGGTTGAGTTCAAGGTGACGGTCACCAATCCGTTCGACCATCCGCTGACCAACGTTCAGGTTACCGATACGCTGTACTTCACGAACCGAGGCTCCACCTCTGAGGTGGTCCTTCAGACAACGGCGCTACCGCTGATTGCGTCGATGCAGCCTCACGAAGTCGTCACCATCCCTGCGTCGCTGACGACCGTGATCGCGCCCTCGGTGGCTGGGACGCTCCGCAATGTGGTGACGGCCGCTGGGGCGCCGCCGTCGAGCGTCAGTGTCGTGGTCGCCCTCGATACGCTGACGTTGACGCCGGAATTCATCGCGCTGCCAAACGCCCCCGGTACGCAGCAGCTGACCGTCACGTTGCATCACGACGGCGGGACGAGCGAGGACGTGACGCGCAGCGCCTTCACCAACTACGAGTGGATTGGCAGCACGTTGCCACGCACGGTGGTCGATGAGATCTACGCCAAGATCAATGCGGCGTTGGCGGCGGAGGGACAGCCGCCGGTGCCGGCGCAACTGGCGGTGGTGAGCGTCGATCCGGCCACAGGCATGCTGTCGGTGACGTCGAACGGGCTGCAGCTGCTGCGGGCGACGCACAACGGGCTCGAGTCAAACACGGCCTTCGTGCTCGCCGGTATTCAGCTGAAGAAGATCGACCTGACGCCGTTCTCGAAACTCAACACCGTTCAGTCGGCGATTGTGGATCTCGACAATCCGCCGATGCTGCTTGTGGCCAACGTGACGGGCAACGACGGCATCTTCGACAAGGTCGGCCAGGTGGTACTGACTGACGCCCGCTTCGAGATTCTCGGAGGTCCCGCCACCATCAGCGTCAAGAAGCTGGTCGACGCCCTGACCTCTGCGGTCGGCAATGCGGTGACGGCGTTCACGTTGGAAACAGGGCCGCTTGCCAAGGTCTTTGGCTGGGCGTCCAAGTTGTTGCTGACTGGGATCCTCGACGAAGCAGGCACGCAGCTGCTCGAGCCGGTGACATCCACCAACCCCGCAGTGGCGACGGTCGTCGACCAGGCCGCAGCGTCGATTCCGTCACTGAGGCCCGTCGGGCGCGTCGACGCGTTGCTGTCGGGGCTGACAGACATCAAGGGCACGTTGAACCTCGGGAGCTTCGGCAAGGCGAGCGACAACGTGCTGACCTGGGTTCTGCCCGTGCTCGATACGGTCCAAGTTGAACCGCAGATCACATACATCGATCTGAACCAGTTGCCGCCGCCCGATCCGAAGGTTCGAACGTTTGCGACCGTCACTGCGGGCAATACCGGTGTGCCGATGCCGCTCACCGGCAAGTTCAACGACGTTGCGCAGGCGGTCGATGACTTCTTGCCCGGCGGCTGGACTGGTTCAGGCGTCGGCACGTTCACGCTGACGACGGGTCGTCTGACTGCCAATATTCCGGTGGAGCAATTCGGCTTCAGCCTCGAAGGGACAGCCTCGGTCGGATGCGCGCAGCCGGGGGCCGACGAATCTGGCTGTTTTGTGACGGTCACGAATCTGAAGTTCGGGTTCCACGTCCCGAACCTGGTGGCGGTGCCACCCCTGCCGTCCACTCGGGTCACCTACACGGTTGGGCCGCTGCCCACGCCCGCCGATCCCCTGGTCGCGACGACGACGCTTGACACGAATTCGTTCGACACGCATGTGGTGAAGACAGGCGCGGCAGGTCTGTCGTCACTCAAGAGCGACGTGGACATGACGGACTTCGGCATGGGGTCCAAGGACGACCCGAACGCCTTCATCGTCACGAGGGAACTGTCCAAGCGCCTGGTGAGCTTTGTGCCACCGATTGCGACCTTCGAGTTGATTGTGACCAACGCGCAGGCCTTCGACCTTGTTGATGTCGTCGTCAGGGACGATCTCTTCTCGACCGTTCCAGGCTCGTGTGTCGCTGGGGCGCTCATCAGCAGCCAGACCGTCACCGTCATCTCTCTGGCGGCGCATGAGTCGCGGCGTCTCACGGTCTCGTTCCCGGTGCCGCCGGGTGCGGCGAGCGTGGTCGACATCCCTGTGCTGGTCAGTGCGAAGACCAGCAGCGGTAGCTCGGTCTCGAGTCTGTCGGCGACCACGACCACGACCACCGGCGCATCGTTGTGCACCAGGCGCCCGGTCATCAATGAAGTGGTCGTAACCCCGCAGAGGGACTGGAATGACAGCGGTGGCGGCGGCAACGGCGTGGCCTTTGATGCGATCCCTGGGACTGGCGTGGCACCGAGCCCGGCTGTCACCTCTGCCGATCAGTGGGTCGAACTGCTCACGAACACCGGGACGCCCGCGGAACTCCTGAACTGGACCCTTGAGTTCACCAACGCTGTGGGTGTGCCTGTGACGGTGACGCTCGGTCCGTCCACGTTGAAGACCACGGCCGGCTCGCCGTACGTCCTGATCGGCGCTCCCGGCGGTATCGCCGTGGGCAGCATCGTCAAGCTGGTCGACCCCACGCTCGCCGTGGTGGACGAGATCGACCTTGGCGCCATTCACTCGGCCGTCGGTTCCGCGACCGGCGTCGGCGATGAGAGCCTGGCTCGCACGCCGGACGGGTTCGATTCAAACAGCACCAGCGACTTCGTCCGTAAGCCGGCGTCAATCGGGGTCGTGAATCCGTGATGGTTTCCGTGCGCACTCTTCTCCGCGATGTGTTGACCGCCTGGCGCGGCCGACGCGGAGCTGCGCGCGCCGTTCTGGTGGCGCTGCTGGCGAGCGCGGCGCTCGGCTCGGCGTCGCTGCATGCGGCACCGGCTGCACAGAGTGCTCGATTCCTCGCGAAGGAAGACATCCTCCTCTACGGTCTTGGTCTGAAGATCGAGCCGGCGCAGCAGACGGTTCCGAAGGATATCGCGACAATCGTCAGCACGATGTTTGTGGCGCCGCAGGTGCCTGGCAATCTCCCGCCATTCGCGCCTGACGCCGTCGTCAAGGCCACGCTGCGCGGACCGACGTTCCCGACGCCCATTGAGCTGACCGTCAAGCCGAACACGCCCTTCAACATTCCGCCGCTGACGGTTGCCGGTAAACACACGCTCGACAACATCCGGATGATCAGCAACGGCGAGGTCGTGCTGCGCGGCACGCCTGAGAGCGCCGTGATCGACGTGATTGATCGGTTGCTGATCACGGAGGTGACGGCCCGGCCACTCACGGCCGCCGAGATCCGTGAGAAGGGCCTGGTCTTCGACAAGAGCAGCTTCCAGGCCTACAGCTTCGCCGCCGCGTTCGCGATTGAAGACAAGAAGGTGCCGATCAATTTCACGGTGGTCTTGCCGACGCTTCAGAGTGCGGAAGACGTCACTGGAAATAAGGTGACTCTGCCCGGCATTGGCTCGCAGCCTGGCCTGCCGAGTCTGCAGACCGTGATCCCGGACAGCCTGAAGCGGCTGCAGACGCAGATTCCGAATCTCAACGTCCAGGGCTTCACGTTGACGGTGCCAGAGGTCAAGGGGCAGAACTTCTTCGTGCCGCCCATCCCCGGTGTCGTCGTCATTCCTGGCGACATCGGATTCCTGAATCAGTTCTTCAGCGTGATGCTGATGGTTGGGAACGTGGCTCCCGCCGGCTCGAACCTGGTGGTCACCGATCTGAAGGCCGAAATCGTGCTGCCGCCCGGTGTCGACACGGTGGTTGGCTCTCCCGACGATCCGCTGCGCATGGGACGAACCGAGCGCGGGGAAGTCTTACGCGTGCAACCGGTGGTACAGCCTGGCCCGGACGGCAAGCTCGGAACCGCCGACGATGTCTACACGCTTGGACCTGGGGAATCTGGTAACGCGGAATTCTTGGTCGAGGGCAGACGGGAAGGCAGCCACATCATTGAGATGGAGATCACGGGCACCTTGCTCGGTCTGCCCATTGGCCCGGTCACCGTGCGAGGTCGCGCGGCCGGTGCGGTACTCGTCAGAAATCCGACATTCACGCTGACCTTTACGCACCCCGAGGTGGTGACGGCCGGCGAGGCGTACACCCTCGATGTGGCCGTGACCAACACCGGTGAGTCACCGGCGAACCTGGTCAGCCTGAACCTGTATCCGAGGGTGGTGAGTGGCGCGACGATTATTGGTGAACCGACGCGGCTGATCGACACGATCGCTGCCGGCGATTCTGAGTCAGTCAGTTTTGATCTCATTGCGAAGGTCAGTGGCAAGGTCACCGCAGCAACGCTGGATTCGGACGAGAACGTGACCGGCCGATTTGCGCTCAAGACGTCAGTAGGGGAGCTCGGCGTTCCACTCTCCCCCGACTCGCTGGTGCTGCCGAAGGAAGCCGGGTCGTTGCCGGCGGATCTGCGCTCTGCGGCAATTGCCTTGCTCGGCAAGGCCTACGCCGTGGCCACCGCGCCAGGTGCGGCGCTGCCGAAAGACATCAAGCGTTTCTCGAAGAAGCTGATCTGGGATCGCGCCATTGAGGTGGCGGCGGCCGGCCTTCGTCTGACCTTGCACGAGCCGTTGCGAGACGACGCGACGCAGCTGCTGATGGATTTCATGGGCAGCAACTACGGGCGGCTTGCCGACCGGGTCCACGACCCGGACGATTTGGCGTTTGCCAGGACCGACTTTGCCGGCTTCGACGACCTGCGCCGCCGTTCCGTGCGTGGCGATGTGTTTGCGCAGGCGGTTGCGGCGCTGATGAAGGACGACCTGTCCAGCAACGGGCCGGCGGCGTTCCATCACGATCTCGCGCAGAAGATTTCGTACCGCCCTGGGCACATTTCCGTGCTCATCTCCTCGATGGGCCCGTTGCCGTTTTCGATGAGCCTGGTGGATGGTCAAGGGCACCGGCTCGGCGGCACCAGTGGCACCGCCGGCAAGGTGCTCAAGGAAATTCCGTTTGGCGACTATCTGTCGTTTGCCGACAGCAACGGCGCGCAGACCGCGCAGTTGGCGGTCATTGCCGCACCGGATTCCGGCGATTTCACGATCAAGCTCGAGCGCATGGCCGGCGTTCCCGACATTCAGCAGTACACGCTCAGCGTTGTCGTCCCAGACGCGCAGGGCACGCTGCGACAGTTTGTCTTCAATAACGCCAATGGCGCGCAGGCGCCCACGCTTGCGTTCGGGCCAAGCGATCCGTACCGCCTCTCGGTGGACGCGGGAGTCCCTTCAGGGGCAGGGATCTCCGCCAGTGTGGTCCCGGTCACCGACCCTCCGCCCTCGATCGTCAGTGTCGTGCAGCAGGGGCAGGCGGATCAGGTCTGTGTCGATGTCGGCAAGACGCTCGGCCTGTGGGCGCCGGGTCGCATCGTTGCGGTGTTGTTCAGCGAGGAGGTGACACTCGCCAGCGTGCAGGACAAGCTGGCTGCCGAGAACATCAGCCACTATCTGATGGATGGCAACAAGGTGGTTGGCGTGGCGCTGCAACCCGATGGGCGCATCGCGTTTGTGGCGCTGCGCGATCCGGTGGGGCCGTTTAACGCTCGCACGCTCACGATCTCCGACGTTGCCGATCTTCGGGGTCAGGCGATGGCCAGTCAGTCGGCGCCGATTGAGATCACAGTGGAGGATCTTGGCGGCGTCGTGTCCGGGCGGGTGCTGCGCGCAGACGGTTCGCCCGTGCCCTACGCGAGCATGCGCCTGTTTTACGGCTGCCCTGGGGCCGACGACGAAGTCCACTGGATTGGGATCAGTTCGAAGAATGCGGATGAGCAGGGCAATTACTCGTGGGACTACGTGCTGCGTGCGCCGCGGGTGCTGGCTGTTGATCCCGAGACCGACGAGTTCCGCGACCTGCGCTTCAGCGTCGCCCGCAACGGCCAGCGGCTGAATGTCGACATCGTGATGATTGGTCGCGGCACCCTTCAGGGCCGCACCCTCGGCGAAGACGGCAAGCCGCTGAAGGAGACCGCGATCAGGATCACCAGCCTGACCGATCACAGTGCCTACGCGGCGACCAGCGATGCGGAGGGGCGGTTCACCGTGGCGCGCGTTCCGGTGGGCAACATCTTCGTCGAGGCTGTCAACCCGCTGGCCAACGCGCAGGTGTCGATCAGCGAGAACATTCCGTTTGCTGGTGCGACGACCACGCGCGATTTCGTGCTGTTGACCGAAGGGAGCCCGCAGGACGTCGTGCTCAAGAAGGGCACCATCACGGGGCATGTGCTCCGCAGCCCTGGCACCGCGTCACTTGCGGGCCTGCCGGTCGTCGTCTACTACACCGGCCTCAGCCAGCCGGGCGTTGGCTGCCCGTCAGTGCCCGGCGGCGAGTGCCCGGTCGCGATCGTCACAACCGACGCTGACGGCGCGTTTACGGCACCCGGTGTTCCGTCGGGCCGACTGCGTGTCACCTCCTTCGATCAGACGACACTGCAGGAGGGCGAGGCGAGTCTGGAACTGGCGGCCGATGGCGTCAGTACCGTCAACATTGTCATCTTCGGCGGCGTCGGTACCGTCAAGGGCATCGTCCTTGATCCGCTTGGCGCCGGTGTACCTGGCGCGCAGGTTGGTGGCGGATTGAGCCTGGTCACGACCGACGGCGCCGGGCGCTTCACGTTGCCCGACGTGCCGCTGGGCCGACGCACGATTGTGGCGGTCAGCGACACGCTTGCCACCAGTGGCCGCGCCGACGTGGACGTGACGCGCGTGGGCGAAGAGGTGGCTGCGACGATCGTGCTCGATGCGGTGGGCGCCGTCGCCGGTACGCTGTTTCTCGCCGACGGCAACACCGTCGTGCCTGGCATTGCGGTGTACCTGTACAAGCTGCCGATCGAGCGCAACCAAATCGAGATCGTCGGTCAGGCCACATCAGACGCTAACGGCCACTTCCAGATGGCCGCCATTCCCATCGGCACGTACAAGCTGACGGCCTTCACGCCAGACTTCAGTGACGGCAATCTGCTTGACGTCACAGTGAAGTTCAACGGTCAGAAGGTGAAGGCGGACCTGAAGTTCCGGGGCGGTAATGGCGGTGGTGTGAATGGTGTCGTGCTCGATGCCAGCAACACGCCGGTCAAGGCGCGCGTCAGTCTCTCGGGCGAGAAGTTGGTCGTCGCCGGCGGTCGCGTCGGCGTCGATTTCCAGTACGTCTCCAACTTCCAGATCGTCGACACCAACTTCAGCACCGGCCAATTCTCGATGCAGGGGCTGTGGCCCGGCTCATTCACCATTCGGGCGGCGGGTCAGTTCAGTCCGGATCCGATCGCGCTCGAAGCCACGATGCCGTCGCCGACGGTGATGCTGGACATGACACTGAAGCTGCAGCCGACCAGCACAGTCGGTGGTCGGGTATTGAATCCCGATGGCACCCCGGTCGGTGCCGGCGTGATCGTCAAGTACAAGTCGGACGCGTTCAAGACGTTCTGTTCAGAGTCGTCGATCGGTGAGCTCTCCTGCACGACGATCCCGCAAGGGATTCAGGAAGCCGTTGCCGTTACCGATACTGACGGCAGCTTCTCGTTTGCGATCGTCAACGCCGGCAACTACACGCTGACCGCGTTTGAGCATGCGGATTTCACCGGGCGCACGGCACGGCTGCGCGGGTCGGTGAGGGCGGGGGAGACGGCAGACGTCGAGATCAAGCTACTCGGTCTGGCCGATCTCGTGGTGAGGGTGTTGGCCAGCGATGCGCAGACACTCATTGGCGGCGCGAAGGTCGAAGTCCGGCAGATCGACTATCCGTATCGAAGTCTCGTGCTCTTCACGCCAGCGGCTGGCCCAGACCTGGGGGTCGCGCGCTTCTCTGGTGGTGATGCGTTTACAGAAGGCCCATTTGTCGTCACGGCCACCGGTCTGCAGACCGGCGGCTTCGCTGGCGTGGCTTCAGGGCGGATCGTGAACGATGGCGAGGCAGTCGCGCTGAATATCTACCTCGCCACAGCGACCGGCTCAGTCCACGGGTTGGTGCGGCGTCCGGACGGCTCACCCGCCGCCTTTGCCGAGGTGATCATCAGCAATGCGGACGGCGCCATCGGCTTCAACGTGACTGACGCCGATGGTCATTACTCGCAGGACCTCATTCCGCTCGGTCCATTCACGGTCGATGCGTTTGAGGCGTCGACGGCTGGGCACGGCGCCGCCAGCGGACAGATCTTCCTGGCCGGGCAGGATGTACCCGCAAACATTACGGAAGATGCGCTGGCGGTGGTCACGGGCCGAGTCGTGGAATCGGGATCGCTGGCACCGCTCAAGGGCTGGCGTGTGTCGTTCAGTCAACAGACGCGCTCGGGTCGATCGATCGGATTGTCGACAACGAGCAGCGTTGACGGCACGTTCTCATTCCCCGGTGCGGCCGTCGGCACATTCACCCTGATAGCGCAGAACCCGAGCGTCCAGGGCCAGACCCAGGCACAGGGTGAGATCACCCAGGCTGGACAAGCGGTGGACGTGCCGCTGGTCGTGACCGTCCAGCGACCAGTCTTTGGCAGCGTTGAAGGCGTCGTCTCCTTTGCGGATGGCACGCCGGCCGGCAACGCCAAGGTGTGTCTCAACACCTGCGAACCGGGAGCGCGTGCCATCACCGCCGCGGCTGATGGCACGTTTGTCCTCGACCAGCTGTCGCTTGGACGCGTTCTGCTGGTGGCCCAGCCTCAGACAGGATTTGAGTCGGGTTCGGCACTGGCGTCGATCGGCTTCGACGGCGATGTCGCCACGGTCAGAATCGTCCTGGCGGGCGTGAGCCAGATCAGCGGCACCGTGTTGTTCAACGGCAGTCCCTCACCGGGCGCACGCGTGTCGCTCCTTGGTATTCCGCTTGTCCGGCGTGACGGCTTCGCCGACGCATCTGGGCACTTCGTGTTCCCTGACGTGTCGTCGAGATCGTTCACGATCACCGCGTCGGCCGCGCCAGGCTTCACGACCAAAGGCGTCGTCAGTGAGCGGCTCAACCCGGGTGAATCCAAGCAGGTCACGATCGTGCTCGAGCCGACCGGCAGCCTCAGCGGCCGCGTGCTGCTCGAGGGCACCGGTGGTCCGGCCGGTGGCATCACAAGTGAAGTCGTCATCGAGGGCAAGCACTTCTTCACCGAGACAGCGAGCGATGGCACGTTCGCCTTCGAGACGTTGCCGCTCGGGGTCTACAAACTCTCTCTCGAAGACCCCATCGGCACAGGGCTCGCCAGCAGAACCGGGACGCTCGCTGGTCTTGCCACGCTCGGCGATATCACGCTCGATGCGTCCGCGCCAGTCGTTGCGCAGATGACGCCGGCGCCTTCGGCCACAGGCGTGCCGAAGAATTCGGCCATCCGCATCGTCATGTCCGAGCCGGTTGATCCGGCGACGGTCAATGGTGCCAATGTGACGCTCTCGGACGGGTCGGGTCTGATTGGTGGCAGCGTCGTGCAGTCAGACGGGGACACAACCCTGACGTTCACACCCTTTGCGGCGCTCAGTGAGCAGACGAAGTATTCCCTGCGCGTGAAGCTACTCGCAGACAGGGTCGGCCATGTGATGCGGACGGAGTTTGTCGCCGGTTTCACGACAGCTGACACCATCGCTCCCTCGACGCTCGAGACCAGCCCCTCGGCAGGGACGACCGGTGCGAGCATCTATACGCCGATTCGGCTCGCGTTCAATGAAGCGATCGACCCCGCAAAGTTCAGAACGCCCACGACGCTCACCTTGTCGTCGTCGAGCGGACCAGTGGCCGGGCGTCTCGACTTCCTGTTCGGCAACACGGTGGTCGTCTTCACACCGAATCTTCCTTTGGCGCCCGGCGCCGCCTACCGCGTGCAGTCGCCGGCTGCCGCGGACGTCTCGGCGAATGTGCAGCTTCAAGGTCTGGACTACACCTTCACGACCACCGATGGGACGCCGCCGTCGATTGTTCTGCTCAAGGCCGCCGGAAACGGCAGCGTGATCGAGAACACTGCCACCAGCGTCACCGCGACGGTGGGCGCCTTCGACGTCGCGTTTGTCGACTTCTTCCTCAACGATCAATTTGCCGGGACCTTGCCGGCCCCCTTCGTCTTCAGCTTCCAGGCTGGACCCTCTCTCGGCACGCCTGGCACACAGGTCAAGGTGTCGGCGATCGCGACCGACACCTCCGGTACGCGCGGACCTCCGCTTGCGATCTTTGTGCCCATCACGCTCGACCAGCCGCCGGTGGCCACGGTGCTCGTCCCTGCGGGCGGCCTGAACCCGGCCAATGGTGAGCACGTCGACGTGACGGTCAGGGCGACCGACGACGTTGGCGTGACGCAGGTGAGTTTCAAGGCGGAGACCGGAAAAGCCGCCGATGCGGCCACACGGCCGGTGGCTCCGCCGGTGACCGACCGAGCCGAAGCCTTCGGCTTCATCGTGCCGGCCAGTGCGATACCAGGTTCGTCGATCGCGATTCAGGGCTCAGCGATTGATACCAAGGGGCAGGTCGTCAATGCCGCACCTGTCTTCGTGACGGTGCGAGACGCGGTGCCCCCGACTGTGACCATTACCGGCGCAACGTCTGGAACCAAGGTCAGAGCCGGGCAGCAGACGACCGTCGTGGTCTCCGTACAGGATGCAGGCGGCATCCGTTCGATCACCTTCAAGGCCTCAGGCGTTGCCGCGCTGACCCAGACGCGCATCATTGATCCACCGCAGACCTCGATTGTGACTTCGTTTACCGTGTCAGTACCCGCAGGCGCGGTTCCGCCGCAGAGTCTGACGCTGGACGCGACCGCTGAGGATCGCGCCGGTAATGTGGGCAGCGCCGCGCGGGTCATCCTCCCGGTCGGCGACAACGTGGCGCCAACGCTCACCTCGCTGCGCACCGACACCGGTCGGCTGCAGATCGTGCGCGGACGTAGCGTCACCATCGTTGTCGATGCAGAAGACGACCTCGGCGTCTCTGAAATCGGCCTGCAAGGGTCGGGCGCGTTTACGGTCACTGACGCGAAGCCGATTGCGCCGCCGCTTGGCACCGCCCAGACGACGTTCACGATTCAGGTGCCGGCCAACGCGGTGTCAGGCTCAGTGTTGAACCTTCAGGCCACGGCCGTCGATCTGGCGGGCAACCCCAGCACGCCAGCGTCGTTGGCGCTGACGGTGACGGCGCTGCCCGAGATCAGCTTTGGACCGTCGCTCATCATGGAGGCCGGAGAGAGCAAGGAGCTGACGCTTCAGCTCTCTGAGGCCGCCCCGGCCAGCGGTCTTCGTGTTGATTTCTCGACCGACCCGGGCATCGCCGCAACGACGCCCTTCCTGCTGTTTGCCGAGGGCCAGTCCGACGCGACGATAACGGTCACCGGCGTGGCCACGGGGACCGCCTTCATCAGCGCGCTCATCGACGGCGTACAGCGCGGCAGCGCGACCGCGGTGGTCCAGGGTGGCATCGTCACCGGCATCGTCCGCGATCCTCAGTTGCAGCCGGTGGCTGGCGCCAGGGTGACCTCCAGCTACGGCGACACGGTCTTCACGGCGGAGACCGATCAGACCGGACGCTACCGTTTGCAAGGCGTGCCTGGTCCTGGCGTCGAGGTGCGAGTACTCAAGGACGTCGATCCGTCGACGCGACTGCTCGGCTTTGCCTCTGGGTCGATGAATCGGCGCAACGGGTTCGTGACGTTGAACGTCGTGCTTCTCGCGGCGGGAACCATCCATGGGCCGGTGCTCTTGGCCGATGGCGTGACGCCGGCACCCGACGGCGTCAGGGTTGATCTCTTTGAGGCCAACAGCCTGCAGTTCCCAATCAGCAGCACCTTCTCGCTCAACGGTGCCTACGAGTTCCCACTGGTGGCTGTCGGCAAGTACGTGGTCGATTCGAGCGACACCCACGGCAATCGTGGGCGTGTCAGCACTGAAGTGGCGAGCAGCGGTCAGGATGTGACCGCCCCGGTTGCCTTCCTCGGCCGTGGCAGTGTCACCGTGACCGTCAGGGATGGCGGCGGCAACCTGGTGAATGGCGCGGTCGTGACGGTGTTTGGCTACAGCGTGTTTGGCGCTGAGCCTCCTGTCACCGGCACCGCGGTCGACGGGACGTTTACGGTTCAGAACCTGCCCATCGGCACTTTCCAGGTGCAGGCCCGGGATCCTGCCACCAACCAGGGCGGCTCGGTCGGCGGCCAGCTGACGACGGCCTCGCCTGATGTGACGACCGTGGTGACACTGGCCGGCTTTGCCGGCATCCAGGGCACGGTCTATCGCTCCGACGGCACGACCACCGTGTCGGGAGCGACGGTCACTGCATTCGGCAACATCAGTACCGTCACCGACACACAGGGACACTACGCGTTGTCGTTCCTGCCGCTGGGCACGTCGGCCGTTCTGGTCCGCGAGCCCGCGACACGAGGGAAGGGCCAAGGGGCGGTCACGCTGAGTCAGCAAGGCGAGACCAAGACCGTAGACGTGACCCTCTACGCTCAGGGCACGCTGGTGGTGACAGTCCAGTCAGCCAACGGCGTACCGGTGCCCAACGCGGAAGTCATTGTCAGCGCCGGCGCAGGCGCTGAGAGTGACGTCATCTTTGCGCAGACGGGCGCTGACGGTCGCGCGGTGGTCGAACACGTGGTCGTCGGTCCCTTCAATGTGAGGGCGATTTCCGGCATCCTGTCTGGCGTCGCGCCTGGCGTGCTCACCTCCGGCGAACAACGAGCGGTGCTGGTGCAACTGCAGGCCACGGCCAGCATTGCTGGCGTCGTGAAGGCACCCAACGATGCGCCAGTGACGGGAGGCACGGTCGCTCTCAACAGCGGCTTCGGATCACTCACGGTGCCCATCGGGACCGACGGCACGTTCAGAGCGGACAACCTGGTGTTTGGCAGCTACGTGCTCACCGCCAGGGACACCGAGAACCGCGTGCGTGCACATGTGAACGATCCGATTGTGCTCGCCGTTCCGAATCAGCTGGCGCAGACCAGCATGAAGTTTGTTGGCCTTGGCACCGTGGACGGCCGCGTCATCAACCCGGACGGCTCGAGTGCGATCGGCCTGAGCGTGACGCTGTTCAGTCTCAATCCGGAGTTTGGTGGCTATCGCTCCGGTGGAACGACCAACAACGGTGGCTTCTACGCCGCCACGAACCTGCCGGTGGGTGACTTCACCATCAGCGTTGCCAACCCGCTGCTGCATCTGCGCGGCGAAGCGACCGGCACCATTGCGCAGGACGGGTCGGCTCCGACCATTGACATCCTGTTGCAGAACAACCTGGTCGACCTGCCGCTGACGAGGTGGGACGCCAACAACTTCGTGTTCGACGTGCAGCGAGACGGGTCGATCCTGCGCGGCATGAACGACGTCTTCGGCGGCCTCTACGCTGCACAGACTTGGGGCGGCATGCAGCTCGACGTGATTGCGGGCGGCACGCCGACCCGCTTCACAGGCGCCAGCTTCGGAGCGGTGGAAGACAAGTCCCGCGAGGTCGCGGTCCACCAGGACAACGTCGGCGGCCTCAGCGTCAGTCGAAAGATTTTCGTGCCGAGCGCCGGCTACTTCGCGCGCTATCTCGAACTGTTGACGAACCCGACAGAAGCGTCGGTGACGGTCGACGTCCGCGTCTCGACCAGTATTCTCGAGAGCAATGGCGTTGATCTGGCGCCATCCGTCATTGCCACGTCGAGTGGCGACGATGTGATCGATGTGACAAGTCCATCGGCGCCTGACCGGTGGGTCGTGGTTGACGATCTGAATGCGGGTGATCCGTTTGCGACGGCTGGGCTGCCGGCCACCGCGTTTGTGTTCGACGGTCCGGCCGCCACGCGCGGCGCCAGTGCGGCTGCCTTCCTGCCACCCGATCCGCTGGTGCCACTCGGTCCACGCCAGCTGCGCTATCAGTGGAGCTCGATCACGATTCCGGCCGGTGGCACCGTGGCCCTCATGCATTTCGCTGTGCAGCAGACCTCACGGCCTGCAGCGCAGGGCGCCGCCGAGCGGCTCGTGCAGATGCCACCGGAGGCACTGGCCGGACTAAACGCCGACGAGCTGTTGGAGATTCAGAACTTCGCGGTGCCAGGCGACGGCGTTAGCGCGCTGGTTCCACTGGCGCCGCTGACCGGGTCGATTGCGGGCCGCGCCCTCGCGTCTGATGCGAGCACCGCGGTGGCCGGTGTGCCGGTCCGGTTCCAGAGCAACAACGTGCTCTTTGGCCGGACCTATCAGACGACCAGCGCTGCGGATGGCAGCTTTGCCTTTGTGTCGACGACCACTGACAACGGCACCTCGCGCTCGCTTCCGGCGGAAGGCTTCACGCTGCGCGCGGACCATCCGACTCTCGGTGCGCAGGCGAGCTCGCCTGCGGTCGGTGCATTCGCGGTTGGCTCGTTGTCGGCGCAGCAGGATGTTGTTTTCAGCAACACCGGCGTTGCGCGAGGCATCGTCAGGCTGAACGGTGCGCCGCTCTCCGGTGCCACGGTGGCCGCGTCAGGTCCGTTCGGCAACACCACCGTGAACTTCACGACACAGAGCCTCGCCAACGGCAGCTACCTTTTCCCGCTGCTGCCGGCTGGTGTCTTCACGCTGACGGCGACATCAGCACAGCCGGGCGGCACCGTGCAGGCCACGGGCACGGCGTCTGTCGCAGGTGGGCAGACGAGCCTGGCGGACCTGGGCCTCGACACGATTGCGCCGCAGGTCTCGATCACGAGCCCGGCTCAGGGTGCCTCGATCGATCCGCGAATCCCGCTCGAAGTCACCGTGCAGGCCGCTGATGTCGGCGGTGTCGTCCAGATGTCGTTTGGGGCTTCCGGCGTCGCCAGTGCAGCGGAGACGCGCACCGTCGCACCTGCAGCAGCGTCTCGAACAGAGAGCTTCCCAGTACCGTTCGCCGTGTTACCGCCGACCGGTGGAACGCTGACGTTGACGGCCTCGGCACGAGACGGTGCTGCCAACCAGGGCAATGCGACATCGGTCGTGCTCTCAGTGAGAGACGTGGTCTCGCCGGATGTGGTCGCGGTGACGCCGGTGGCCGGGCTGTTCGGCGTTGAACCTGATGCGAGCCTCACGGTGCGGTTCTCCGAGCCCGTCGACCGTTCGAGCGTGACGGGGGCCTCGCTGAGGCTGACACGTGGTGGAACGCCCGTGGCTGTGTCGTTGATCTTCTCGGATGGCGATCGGACGGTGGCTCTTGTGGCGCCGCCGCTGGCGTTGAACACGACGTTCGTGATTGAGGCGACGACTCAGATTACCGACATCGCCGGGAACGCCTTGTCGTCGCCATTGGCGTCGACCTTCAAGACGAAGTCGCCCGACACGACGCCGCCGAGGGTCTCGACGATGGCTCCGGCCAACGGTGCCGTCAACGTTCCGGTCGGCAGCGATATTCGCGTGACCTTCAGTGAACCGATCGAGCCGACCACGATCACGCCGGCGTCGTTCCGCGTCAGTGTGAGCGGCGCGCCGGTGGCTGGCCACTTCACCTTTGCCAACGGCAATGCGACAGTGCGTTTTGCGCCAGACGCGCCGCTGCCGTTTGATGCGGTCGTGGT
Organism: Vicinamibacterales bacterium; assembly: GCA_040081555.1. Taxonomy (GTDB): domain Bacteria; phylum Acidobacteriota; class Vicinamibacteria; order Vicinamibacterales; family CAVVIG01; genus CADEEX01. The sequence goes on along the minus strand of JBEBGG010000006.1, from coordinate 2,637 downwards.
GACGGAGCTGACCTCCAGCATTGCGGACCTGTTCGAAAACGCTTTGGTGGATGGGGCCGGCAACGCGATTGTCACGCCGCTGACGTTCACCTTCGTCACGGGCACGTTCGGCATCACGAGCCCAACACAGGGGAGCGAGGTCCTGGAGAACGCGCCGCTGTCACTCGAAGCCAAGGCGACGGCGTCCCTGAACGTCGCGACCATGACGTTTGCCGTCAACGGCCAGGCCCTGCCGGCCGTGACCGGTCCACCGTTTACGACGACGTTCAACGTGGGAGCGGCGGCGACGACACCGACGCTGACAATCGTCGCGACTGGCCGCAATGCCGGCGGCAGCGTGGTCGCCACAGACCAGGTGGTTGTTTCAGTGCTCGCCGGCCTCCGAGTTCGGGCACGCCTCGTCGGCGTGCCTGTTGGAGGAACCGGCCAGCTGCGGCTGTGGCTGCCGTCAGGGCTCTCGGCTGATCTACCTGTGCAGCTGAGCGTGGTCGATGCCGCGATCGCGACGGTGCCTTCTTCGGTTGCCCTTGTGGCGGGTCAGACCGAGCTCATCGTTCCGGTGACCGGCGTGTCGACCGGGGCAACCTCAATCCGGGCGACATCCGCTCGCGGCAACACGTGGGCGATTGCGTCGGTCAGTCCCGCGGTGTCCAAGACCATGTCCACCGACGCAGCCGAAGTTGGCGTCGTCGTTGTCCCGACCCGGCTGCTCGGTCAGGTGTTCACACCGGTCAATGGCCACCAACCTGTCGTGTTGCCGCTACTGAGCGCTCCGGCGGTGACCGCCACACCGGTGTCGATCACCAGCAGCGACAGCACCGTGGCATCAGTGCCTGATGCGGTGGTCATTGCGCAAGGCGAGACAGGCGCACCGATGACGATCGTCACCGGTGCGCAGGGCACCGCGACTCTCACCATCCGCGCTGGCAATGCCTTTGGCCAGGTCACCGTGATCGTCGGGAATCCGCCTGCTGGAACGGAGCCGCCGATTCTGGCCGCTCCAGTGGGCGTCGTGATCCTCGTGCCGCCGTCAGGAGGCCGCCTCTTCACAGCGTCGTCGGCCCTGACGACGTTCGGGCTCACGTTGCTATCGAGCGCAGCGGCAAGCAGCACGCCTGTGGCAGTCACGAGCAGCAACCCCGCTATTGCGACCGTGTCTGGCTCTGTGACGATCGCGGCAGGGTCGCGCTCGGCCAACGTCACCCTCTCGACCGGCACACCAGGCACGGCGACGCTGACGTTTACGGCCGGCAACGAAAGCCGAGAGTTCACCGTCGTGGTGGGCCCGCCTGAACCTGGCACCGAGCCGCCAGTCTTGGCCCGCCCGGTTGGCGTGGTGGCAATTGCGGCGTCGTCTCTTGGTCAGCTATTTACGTCGCCATCGGCGCAGTCTGTTCTCACGGTGCAACTGCTCTCGACGCCGGCCGGCGCGGCGACGCCGGTGACGGTCAGCAGCAGCGATCCGAGTATCGCCGACGTTGCTGGTCCGGTGGTGATTGCTGGAGGCGCGCAGACCGCGGCCATGACCATCGTCACTGGGGCCCAGGGTACGGCGACGCTGACGTTCCGCGCGGGTACCCAGACGCGCCAGCTGACGATTGTGGTGGGGCCACCCGCGCTCGGTTCGGAGCCGCTGGTGGTTGCTCAGCCAGTCGGCACGGTGGTGCTACAGCAGCACCTCGTCGGCACGGTGTTCACGCCGGTTGGCGGGCAGTCGAGCGTGAATGTCACGCTCCTGTCGGCGTTGGCCGGATCGCCGACCACGTTCACCGTCACCTCAACCGATGCCAACGTCGCGTCGGTCAGTGGCGCCGTGGTGGTGCCCGCGGGTGGTCTCGCAACCGCCATCCACATCGTGACCGGCGGGCAAGGCGTTGCGACGTTGACACTGCGCGCAGGCAGCAACGTCTCCCAGATTGTTGTCGTCGTCGGTACACCGCCGGCGGAACTCCTGCCGGTTATTGCGGCTCGGATTGTCGGCGTTGAAGTGAAGCAGTAGGAGAATTGGTTATGGCTATCTGGCGCACGATCCTCTTCAGCGTATTGCTGGTGTCTGGCCTTGGCGTTGTGGTGTTCCCGCAGGTGACACTCGATGTGTGTGGCTGCAAGAACAATCCGGCATCCCTCGGCGATTTCAATAGCGGAAATGTCGCCAGCTATCCGCCCGGGACCACCAGCGGCACGACGACGATGAGCATTCCACTGCCTGCGGACGGCGTGCTGATGTTCAACAACATCACGCTGGCCGAGCGGCCGCCGTATGTCGGCGGTTATGGCCTGACGATCACGTTCGTGCGAAACGCGGCGAACACGCCGGTGACGATTCTGGCCAGTGGCGATGTCACTATCGGCCAGTACGTCTCGTTCGTGGTGTCGGGCGACACGGGTGTGTCGGGCTCCAACGTTGGTAAGGGCGGCCTGGGTGGCCCGGGCGGCTTTCGCGGTGGCGACGGTGGCTATCAGCTTGTGAACTTTGCTCGAATGGGCGGAGCGGGCCGACGCCTGGATCGTCGAGGACGATTACGTGAGCGAATTCCGCTACGAGGGCAAGCCGCTGGAAGCCCTGCAGTCGCTGGATCGCGCCGGACGCGTGATTTACCTGGGCACTTTCGCCAAGACCCTCTTTCCGGCGTTGAG
>JBEBGG010000248.1:0-4031 GCA_040081555.1 Vicinamibacterales bacterium | reverse complement strand
CGATCGACTATCGACTATCGGCTCTCGCATGTACACTCGCGCGGTGACCACTATCGACTGGCCGCCCACTACTCGCCGCAAGAAGCCCGGCCGCGGCGTCTTCTTCATCGGCGCTGCCGTCATGCTGTTCGGGGGCGGCACCCTCCTCTCCTACTACGTCGACGCACTCTGGTTTGAGTCGCTCGGCTTCTCCGAGGTCTTCTGGCGGACGCTCAACATTCAGAGCGTCATCTTCACGTCCTTCTTTGCCGCCTCCCTGCTGGTGCTTTACGGCGCCTTCCTGCTGTTGAAACCAGCGCACCTGCTCGAGCTTGCCGCCGGCATCCGCGTCAACGGCCGCCCTCTCGATCTCCCCGTCGAGCCCGTGTTCCGGATGATCGGGCTGACAGCGTCGGCGGTGGTCGCGCTGGTCACCGCAGTCGGCATGTCCGCCGACTGGCGACCGTTCGCGCTCTACTGGCACGGGCGAAGTCTGCCTGCCACCTCTCAGATCGATGCGATCTTCGGACGGCCCGTCACGTTCTATCTGTTCGAGCTGCCGGTCTGGAATCTGCTCGCCAACTGGCTGACGACAATGGCCGCGCTGGTCTGCATCCTGGCAGTCGGGATTGCGGCCCTACGCGGCGGCTCCCGACTGCTGACACGCGGTGACAACAGCCCGGCACTACGTGGTGTCGCGGCGGGGGGCGCGCTGCTGCTGTTCTCGCTTGGGATTCGCGTCTTCCTCGGCCGCTACGCTCTACTGCTCGACGATCACACGATCTTTGCCGGCGTCACCTACACGGATGCCCACATCACCATCCCAGGGTTGCTGTTTGTCTCCGCCGCGCTGCTGCTGGGCGGCGCCGTCGCCGCAATCGCGGCGATCGCCAGGCCACAGGTGCGTTGGCTCGTCGGCGCGGTCGTCCCAGCCGTCGTGATCTACTTCGGCGTCTCAATGGTCGGCTGGTATATCTCGAGCTTCATCGTTCGACCGAATGAGCTGGTCCGTGAACGGCCCTTCATCGTCAACAACATCGAGGCCACCCGCGAGGCGTTCGCACTGACGCGCGTTGAAGCGGTGCCCTTCCCGGCCGACACCGGGCTCGAAGCTCTGGCACCGGAACAGAACAAGGAGACGCTCGACAACGTCCGGCTCTGGGACTGGCGCGCGCTGCAGGACACACTGCGCCAGATCCAGGAGATTCGAACCTATTACGATTTCCCGGATATCGATATCGATCGCTACACCATTGACGGCCGGCTGAAGCAGATGATGCTGGCGGTGCGCGAACTCAACGTCGACCGACTGCCCGAGAGCAGCCGCAACTGGATCAACGAGCGACTGATCTACACGCACGGCTACGGCGTGACGATGAATCCGGTCAATGCGTTTACGCCTGAAGGACTGCCGGCGCTGGTACTTGGCAACATGCCGGTGCAAAGCACCGAGCCGTCGATACAGCTGACGCGGCCAGAAATCTACTTCGGCGAACTGACCAACGGCGACGTCTACGTGAACACAGGCCAGCAGGAGTTCAACTACCCGCAAGGCGATACCAATAGCGTCACCACCTACACCGGCGCCGGCGGGATCGAGATCGGCGGCCTCTTCCGGCGTCTGCTCATCGCGCTCGATCGGGGCGATCTGACGCGCATGCCATTCAGTGACGACGTCAAGAGCGACAGTCGGCTGCTGATGCGGCGTAACATCCGCGAGCGGGTCGAAGCCCTCGCGCCATTCCTCTTCTACGACGACGACCCATACATCGTCGTCACGGCTGACGGGCGCCTGGTGTGGATGATGGACGCGTACACGGTGTCTGACACCTATCCCAATGCGCGCCACTACCGCCTCGGACGCACGCGGGTGAACTACCTGCGCAACAGCGTCAAGGTGACGGTGGACGCCTACGACGGCGCGGTGCGGTTCTACGTGGTCGACACGACGGACCCGATCATCGCGGCCTACCGTGCGCTGTTCCCGACGTTGTTCGACGCGACGATGCCGGAAGACATCAAAGCTCACATGCGATACCCCGAGCTGATGCTGCAGATGCAGGCGACTGTGTACGGGCTGTACCACATGACCTCACCCGACGTGTTCTACAACCGCGAGGATCTGTGGACCGTGGCGAGTGAGGGTGGCAGCGATCGGAGCGAGCCGGCGGCGCAGATGATGGAGCCGAACTTCGTGCTCATGCAACTGCCGGGCGAACGCGGTGTCGAGTTTGTGGAAATCCTGCCATTCACACCGGCCAACCGCAACAACCTCATCGGCTGGATCGCCGGTCGAAGTGACGGGGAGCACTACGGCACGTCGATCGTCTACAACTTCCCGAAGACCAAGCTGGTGGATGGGCCAATGCAGGTCGAGGCCCGCATCGACCAGAACGCGGAGCTCTCGGGCCAGTTGTCACTGTGGAATCAGCAAGGCTCCCACGTGCGCCGCGGCGCCCTGCTCGTCATTCCCGTGGGCCGCGCGTTGCTCTACGCCGAACCCATCTACCTGCAGGCCGAACGCAGCCCGATGCCGGAGCTGCGGATCGTCGTCCTGGCGATGCAAGATCGACTCGCCTACGGTCCGACGTTTGAAATCGCGCTCGCGGCGCTCTTCGGCAACGGCCCATCAACGCTCTCGACCACTCATACGAGCTCGGCACCAGCCGCCAGCCGTACCGTGAGCCAAAGTCCACCAGCTGCGGGCGCAGTTGGAGGCGCGCCGACTCGCGAGGCACTAATCGCCGAGGCCGCGCGCGAGTTTGCCGACTATCAGAGGCTCACAGCCGAAGGCAAGCTTGGTGCCGCCGGCCAGAGCCTGGAAGCGCTCAAGGCAACACTCGAGGCACTGCAGAGGCGTTAAGGGGCCCGTGTGCCACGGGTGCCATCCCGTGCTCCTCGGGTGCGAGGGTGCCGGGCCTGTGCGAAAATGCGCGCATGAAAATTCTTCAGCGCATCGCCCTCATGCCTTGTGTCTTCCTTCTGAGCGCCCTGGCCGCTGGTGCCCAGCAGGCCGCGCCGTCGGACGTCGCCGCTATTCCGGCCAACGCCGCCAAGACCGCCAGCGGTCTCGCATCTCGGGTCATCACGCCCGGCAAAGGCGGCGCCCACCCTGGGCGCACGGATTTCGTGACCGTGCACTACACAGGATGGACGACGGACGGGAAGATGTTCGACAGCTCGCGCACCAGGAACCGGATGGCGACCTTCCCGCTCGACAAGGTCATCGCCGGCTGGACAGAGGGTGTCCAGTTGATGGTGGTGGGCGAAAGCCGACGACTTTGGATTCCTGAGGCGCTCGCCTATCGCGGTCTGCGCGATCCGAAAGGCATGCTGGTCTTCGACGTCGAACTCGTTTCGTTCAAGCCCGCGCCCGTGGCGCCAGCAACACCCTCGGACGTGAAGGCGGCCCCCGCGGATGCCACGAAGACGAAGAGCGGTCTGTCGTACAAGGTGATCACCAAGGGGACCGGCACCCGCCACCCTAGCGCGTCAAGCACGGTGGAGGTTCACTACACCGGCTGGAAGACCGACGGCACGATGTTCGACAGTTCGGTCGCACGCGGCGAGTCGATCAGCTTCCCGCTGAACGGCGTCATCGCTGGTTGGACCGAGGGCGTGCAGCTGATGGTCGAAGGCGAGAAGACGCGCTTCTGGATTCCCGAGAACCTCGCCTACGAAGGCCGACAGGAGCCGCGCGGCATGCTGGTCTTCGACGTGGAGTTGATCAAGATCAAGTAGGAATGAGGTCTCCAAGGGTGCCAACCGCCCCCTTGGAGACCGTCTTGAACGTCAGGCCTTGAGCGGACGCTTCGGGGTGGTGCGTTCAACGATCGTCCGCACGGCTCGCTGGTATCGGTCGTTGAGCGGCCGACGAACTACGTCTGCCACGTAGCCGACACGCGCCCACGATGCCTGCACGTCGCGCAACGCCTCAGAGGCCGCACGCAACCGGGCGTCGTCGTCTGCCTTCCCACCGATCGTATTGGCGGCAAGCGCTTCCCTCAACATACTCGCGAGCCGGTTGGTCGGAGAGACCTCCGCCTCGGTGC
>JBEBGG010000247.1:0-4042 GCA_040081555.1 Vicinamibacterales bacterium | reverse complement strand
TCGGTTCGGGACCGAGGGGTCGGAGGTTCGAATCCTCTCGCCCCGACCACAACATTCAGCAGAAAAGGCCCTCAATTGACCGTCAGGTCGATTGGGGGCTTTTTTTGTTGGTCGTTCTCGACACCTTCGCCAGGCAATCCCAACACTCCCCAGTGATCCAGTCCTTCCGTGTCGGCGACAGTCGGTGGTGAACGTCCAAGGGAGGTCGTTGCAGGCTGCCACCCTCGTCGCCGGGGCGGCCGACACTGCCCATCTTGCGCCGTTCGCCAGACTCACGTCCCCGTTTTTCATGGCGGCGGAGAAGTGCCAAGGAGAAGTAAAGTAGGGTCGCTTCGACGTCCCCCCGCACCGGTAGGACAAGGGATGGCGTGCCGGCGGTTCGAGAACGCCTCGTACGAGGCGCTGGATGTCAGTAGCGGGTCGGTTCTCAAGTTCGGAGGTCTCATGCGGCTGATCATGCTGACTGCTGTTGTGTGCGCGCTTGCGGTACCGGCTTCCGCGCAGACCGTCGCCCTTCCGGATGGACACGAATTCAACCAACCCGAACGGTATCCTTTTGCGCTCTCTCCCGATGGCTCTCGCCTTCTGTATGCCGCACGAGCCACGCTGTTCCTGCGCCCGGTCGCCGGAGGTGCCGCGACGATCGTGGAAGGACCGCTGCGCGGACGGAACACGAGCAACCCGATCTTCTCGCCGGACGGTCAGTCGATCGTGTATTGGACCATCGCCGGAGGCGTTCTCGAACGCGTGCCAGCTGCCGGTGGCACGCGGGTGACGCTGGCGTCCGTCGACAGCCCCTTAGGTCTCAGTTGGGGCGCGGACGGCCAGATCTACATCGGCGCTGGCAACAAAGGCGTGCTCCGCGTCCCGGCGAACGGCGGTCCCGCGCAGACAGTCGTCACGCTCGCCGCGGGCGAAGCCGCACGCAGTCCACAGTTGCTGCCGGATGGCGACCAGGTGCTGTTCACGCTCGGCGAAGGGACCCCCACCAACTGGGCCGAGAGCCGAATCGTGGCCCAATCGATGAAGACCGGGCAGCGCACCGCGATTACGGCCGGTGGCGACGGGCGATATCTGCAGAGCGGCCACCTGCTGTTCATCTCCGGAGGTCGCGTCATGGCGACCCGGTTCGACGCGCGCACTCGAACGATCAGCGGGCAACCCAAAGCCCTCAGCGACCAGGTGCAGATCGACAAGACGACAGGTGCCGCGCTCTTCGCCGTGGCCGCCAACGGAGTCGTGGCCCACGTGCGGGCGAGTGGGCCGGCAGTGACCCGGCTGGCCGTGGTAGGCCTGGACGGCAAACGGACGTTGCTTGGCGAGGTGCCCGAGGGCACGGCCGCCCCGCGAGTGTCCGCGAACGGCAAGAAGGTGGCCTTCGCGGCGCAGGGCACGATCTACGTGGCCGATTTTCCGAACATCGCTGGCGCACGGAAGGTGATCGAGAACGCCACGTTTCCGCTTCTCAGCCCCGACGGCGAATGGCTGTCATTCGGCTCGCTCGGGACCCGTCGAAACAATGGCGAAGAAATTCTCTTCATGCAGCGGGCCGACGGCTCGGGTGAGCCGGAAGTCATCGCGAGACCGGCGCGCGCCGGAGAGAACTGGGCGGAGGGCGACCAGGGCTTCAGCTTCATCACGCATCGCGGCGCCGGCAACAATTACGACGCGTGGTTCTATGCGCCGGGCAAGCATGAGGTCGAACCGATTTCCGTGTCGGTCGACGACAGCGCCCAGATGAGCAGCGCCATCTCACCCAATCGGAAGTGGGTCGCGTTCATGTCGAGCGAATCAGGCGACTGGCAGCTGTACGTCCAGCCGTATCCGGCAACGGGCAAGAAGTACCAGGTCTCCACGGAAGGTGGACGCTCGCCGATGTGGACCAGCGACAATCAGCTCGTGTTCGACAAGGACGGACAGATGTATGCCGTGTCGGTGCACTTGGGCGACACGCCGACGTTTGAAAGGCCCACGACGTTGCCGGTCACGGGATACGTCCAACCGCAGCTTCGTCGTAACTGGGATCTGATTCGCGCCGGCGACTCGAGCCAGTTTCTGATGCTGTTTCGTCCGGCCCCGCAGCTTCAAATCATCGCGAACAACTGGCAGAACTAGCAGAGCGATAACAGAGAGACTCGCGCTACCGCACGATCTGGCCAACAGGAGTGTTCATGACCTGCCCCCCGTAATCCGCCCCGCGTAAAATGCGAGTCCTCCGTTCGAGGAGGACCGATGAAACGGAGCAAGTTCACCGACGAGCAGATTCTGGCCATCGTGCGCGAGGGCGAGGCCGGCCGGAAGGTCGCCGACGTGGTGCGCACGCACGGCATCACCGAGCAGACGTACTACCGCTGGAAGGCGAAGTTCGGCGGCATGGAGCTCAGCGAGATGCAGCGGCTCAAGCAGCTCGAAGACGAGAACCGTCGCCTGAAGCAGATCGTGGCCGAGCAGACCCTCGATCTCCAGGCGCTGAAGGCGGTGGTCGCAAAAAAATGGTGACCCCCACGGCTCGGCGCGAGGCGGTGGGGTGGCTGCAGACGCGCGGCACGAGTCTGCGGCGCGCCTGTCGCGTCGTCGGGCTGAGCACGGCGAGCTGGCGCTATCAGCCGCGCCCCACGGCCACGAACGCGACGGTGCTGGCGCGCCTGCAGGCGTTGGCCGCGGGGCGGGCCCGCTTCGGGTATCGCCGGCTGCACGTGCTGCTCGCCCGCGAAGGGCTGCACGTGAATCACAAGCGCGTGCATCGCCTGTATCGGGCCGCCGGCCTGCAGGTGCGGCGCCGTCGCCGGAAACGCCTGACGGTCGGCGAGCGCGTCCCGCTGCCGACGCCGACGCGGCGCCTCATGCGCTGGTCGATGGACTTCACGGTCGACACGCTCGCTGATGGGCGCGGCTTTCGGACGCTCAACATTGTCGACGACTACACGCGCGAATGCGTGGCGATCGAAGTGGACCGGTCGCTCCCCGGCGTCCGCGTGGCCCGCGTGCTGGACCGGCTGGCTGCCACCGTCGGTCTGCCGGCGATCATCGTGGTGGACAACGGGCCCGAGTTTGCGGGCCGCGTCCTCGATGCGTGGGCGTATCAGCACGGGGTGACGCTGCGCTTCATCCGGCCCGGCCGCCCGGTCGAGAACGCCTACATCGAAAGCTTCAACGGGACGTTTCGCGACGAGTGCCTCAACGAGCACTGGTTTGTCAGCATGGTCGACGCGCAGCGCACGATTGAGGCGTGGCGCCTCGACTACAACACCGTCCGGCCGCACAGTGCGCTGGATGACCAGACGCCGGAGGCCTTTGCCCGCCTCGCGGCGGGGGCGTGGCGGCTGACGCCGCCCTGCCTTGACGACGGCAGCAACCCGGACGGACTCACATTACGCACGTAGCGGAATTGGGGGGCAGGTCATTCATGAGAACGTTTCGAATCGCTTTCGTCGCCGGTACGGCATGTATCGCCGTGAGTGCGGCAGCCCTCTTGGGCCAGGCTGCACCGGCGGCCGGTCAGCAGCCGCCCGCTGGTCCCGGCGGACCGCCCGCCGCAGCGGCGCCGGGACGCGGTGGTCCCCAGCAGCCGATGTCCTTCTTCGTCACGAGTACCGGTCTCGGACGTGGAGGCGACCTGGGAGGACTGGCGGGCGCCGACGCGCATTGTCAGGCGCTTGCCACGGCCGTCGGCCGTGGCAACGTGACGTGGCACGCGTATCTGAGCACGCAGGGCCCGAATGCCCTCAATGCTCGTGACCGCATCGGCAACGGCCCGTGGTACAACCAGAAGGGCCAGCTCATCGCGGCGAATGTCGCCGAGTTGCACGGCGACACCCTCGAGCAGGCGCGGGTCGGCAATTTCATCAACGTTGCGAACTCGCTCGATGAAAAGGGCAACCCCGTGCCGAACACCTTCCCCGGCAGCGAGCACGACATGCTGACCGGGTCGACGATAGAAGGCCGCGCGTATACCGACAACACGCGGGATTACACGTGCAACAACTGGACGAGCAGCACCCCAGGTACTCCTGCTCCCGCGCGCGGCGCCGGACCCGCCGCG
>JBEBGG010000085.1:0-14836 GCA_040081555.1 Vicinamibacterales bacterium | reverse complement strand
CTGCGCCAAGCTCGTGGACATCGCGCCGCTGCCTTCGCCCGGCGTGTTCAACATCACGATCGCTCACCCCTGACTCCGATGCGAACACTCCTGGCCCTTGTCGCCGCGGCCGCGCTCAACGCGTCGTGTCAAAACACTCCGACCGCGCCAACAAATACCGCGCCCTCCCGGGCCTCCCAGTACTTCTCGGGAGTCCTCAACCCTGGCGAGTCCGCGTTCTATTCCTTCACCGTCGCCGCGACGGCCGACACGGACGTGACGCTAATCAGTCTGCTCCCGGACCAGGCTGCCTCACCCGCCTTGGCAATTCCGATGTCCCTCGGTATTGGCACGCCCGCAGGCACGGACTGCCGAACCACAAGCACCGCCACCTCTCCGCCAGGGCTCAGCCCGCAAGTCACCGCCCCCACGACCGCGACGATCTCCTCCTCGGCAGCGTCGATCTACTGTGCGCGGATCGCCGACATCGGTGGGTTGACCGGGCCCGTCGCCTTCATCGTCAAGATTGTTCACCCATGACGTCGCGCCTATTGCTCGTGCTGGTCGTCGCCACCTCCCTCGCTGGCTGCAGCAAGGCCACCGACACGACGCCGACGACACCGGCCGTAACCTCGCCGGTTACTAATTCGTTCACCAATCGTCTGCCGGTTGGTGGGGCCGTGGCCCGGGCATTTACCACGTCAACGGCCGGACAGATCTCTGTGCAGGTCAACAACACGACACCGAGCGCGACGATCGGCATCGGCCTTGGGGTGCCTGGCTCTACCAACGGCATCGCCAACTGCACGCTGACCATGTCGGTCGAGACCTCTGGTGCGACGGCGCCGCAGATTTCGACCGGTGCCGCAGCCGGCACCTACTGCGTGGTCGCGTACGACCTGGGCACCCTCGCCCGTGCGGTCGATTTCGACGCGACCATCATCTATCCCTGATCTCGTAGACTGACTGGCGTCATGTCAGACGCCAGCCTGTCCCCGCTCACGTTCGACACCATCTGCGCCAGACTTACTTCGGCCAACCTCTCGGCCAGCGCCCGATATCCTGGCGATTCCAACCAAGTGCAGCCGGTGCACACCATGTACGGCGGCGCACATCTGTTCACCGCGGAGGTGGTGACGCGCATGCGCGTGGCCGCTATCACCGCCTTTCACGAGTACGCGCCAGACGCAGCGGCGCTGGCCGCGGCCTTCGGCCTCACGCCGGAGTTGGCGGCCCGCGTCCATCCACGCGTCGAGGCCAAGTTAGCGTCGACGCCAGTCGAGGACTTCCGCATCGATTTTGAAGACGGCTTCGGTCATCGCGCAGACACGGAGGAAGATCGATTCGCGCTGAAGGCGGCTGACGAAGTCGCAGCCGCGCACGCGCAAGGCACGCTCCCCGCAGGCATCGGCATTCGCATCAAGACCCTGAACGAAGAGCTGAAGCGCCGCAGCCTGCGGACACTCGATCTCTTCCTGACACGCCTGCTGTCGCGCACAGGCCGTGAGTTGCCGTCGGGGTTCACGATCACCCTGCCGAAGATCACAGCGCCTGCGCAGGTGGCCGCGCTGGCCGACGCGCTCGACGCCATCGAAGCGGCGCAGCACCTGCCAGCTGGCGTTCTCCGTATCGAGCTGATGGTCGAGACCACGCAGTCGATCTACTCGGCCGACGGCACCGTCGCCTTGCCGGCCCTCATCGTCGCCGGGCGCGGCCGCGTCGTCGGCGCCCACTTCGGCACGTATGACTACACGGCGGGCCTTTCGATCACCGCTGCTCACCAGCACATGCGGCACGCGGCCTGTGATTTTGCCAAGCACGTGATGCAGGTGGCGCTTGCCGGCAGCGGCATCCACCTGTCAGACGGGGCGACACACATCCTGCCCGTCGGCCCACATCGTGGGGCCGCAGGCACCAGTCTCACCGAGGCGCAGCGACGCGACAACCGCGAGGTTGTGCACCGCGCCTGGCGCCTGCACGCCGAGAACATTCGGCACTCATTGGTCGGTGGGTTCTATCAGGGCTGGGATCTGCATCCCGCGCAGTTGCCGTCACGCTATGTAGCCGTCTATGTATTCTTTCTCGAGGGACTGGCGCCCGCCGCCGCGCGCCTCCACAACTTCGTGGCCAAGGCCGCGCAGGCCACTCTCGTGGGCGACGTCTTCGACGATGCGGCCACCGGCCAGGGGTTGCTGAACTACTTTCTCAGGGCGATGGCGTGCGGGGCCATCTCTGAGACGGAGGCCGTTGGCATGAGCGGCCTGTCGCTCGATGAACTGCGGGGACGATCATTTCTGAAGATCCTCAACGGGCGTGCCGCCCGCTGAGCGTTGTCACCGTCGGCCGACACGGGCCCACGCCCGCCCTCGAGTTGCACGTCGACAGAATTGCAGGTCAGTGTCATGGCACGCTTTGTTTCCCGATGCACTTTGGTGCCCGCTACGTCCCTCGATAGGTGCTGTATCCGTAGGGACTGATCAACAGCGGCAGATGGACGTGCTCACCGGGCTCCTGCAGGGTGAACATCACCTGCACCTCAGGGAAAAAGGGCTTGATACTGCACGCCCTGTGATAGGACCCGGTATCGAAGGTGAACCGATAGACGCCGGGGCCCGCCTCAGCGCTGTCGGACATGGCAATCAAGCGGCCACGCTCGTCGGTGCGTCCGCTCGAGAGACGAACCCAGTCAGTGGAGCGATGAATTTCGAGCACGACCGCGACGCCGCGGGCCGGCTCTCCAGAGACCGTGTCGAGTACGTGCGTCGTGATCATGAGTGCAACCATTTCTCCAGACGAAGGGCGGTGATCTTTCGCTGTTGGGCGGCAGCGACCTGCAATTCATCAGCGGCATGAGCTGCCAGGCGCCGTTCGAGCACGGCGAGCAGTTCAGCCGCGCTCAGGCCGGTGGCATAGACGAGAAACGTGTAGCCAAAACGCTGCTCGTAGGCGCGGTTCCCCTCGGCCAGTCTCGCCGACACATTGGCGGACGGCGATGCCGCCGCAACGGACCGCTGTTTGGATGACGAGGTCGACGTCACCCGCTCGCCGATGCGTGGATGCGTGGCAAATGCCTCCAGCCAGTCGGCAGCATCAAGCGGCCACCAGGTGCGCTCCGCAATCGCCAGCAGCGCGTCGTAGCCGAGAAATGGCCGCGCGTCCGTCATCAACGAGGCCCATCGCTTCGACCCACGGCAGCGCGGGAATCCATCGTGCGCGCCCGTCGACGGCAGCTGATTGAGTGCGTCGAGCGTCATCGGATGCGACCAAAAAGGCGAAGACGAGCCACGCCTCCGTCGGGATAGATATTAAATCGTACGTGCGTCGCCCCATCGATGGCGGCCAGCTCGCGGTCGAACAGATGGACACGGTCTGGCTGCAGCGGCGTCCGATTGAGGAGCCAGTGCCACTCCGCGTGCGGCTCCTGCGGATCGTGGAGCTGATCGACGGTCGCCTCCAGACTGCAGGCGCCTGGCGCGTTGCCCTTGAAGTGGCGGGTGTCGATCTCAGCCCGAAGGATCCGGCCGGGGTGCCCAAGCCGCACGATGCTCCAATCGTGACCACCATCACGACGGCGCCGGGTCTCCCATCCCTCACCCATGGTCCGTGCTTCGCCAGGCATGATGAGATGCTGACGGTGGCCGAACAACATGTCGCTGCACACGACAACCCGTCCACCGTGTTGCACAGCCGCGAGGTCGATCTCCCCGCGCTCAGACAGGCGCGTCCAGTCAGGCGTGACCTCGCCGTAGACGCGCAATCGGGCCACGCCGCCATCCGGAAAAATACGGAGGCGAAGATGGGTTGCTGGCACAGGGGCGACGACGTCGAAGCGATTGTGGCTATCGCCGTTCAAGGGGCGACGCGATAACGCCTCGGTCCATGGCGCGGCCTCCCACCTGCCTGTCAGGTTCGGATCGTGACAGACGTCAATCGCACAGCTCTCAGGGACGTTACCTGTGAAATAGGTGGTCTCGACATCGACCCCGCGCACCACGCCAGGCGCGCCGAGCCGAACGACGCACCAGTCGTGACCGGGTTCGCGCCGCCGGCGCGTTTCCCATCCGTCCACCCACTTGCCTCGATCAGTGTAGAGGTCGTCAATCCAGATCGGCGGCTTCGGATCAATCAACCGATCCTTCTCTGCAAAAAATTCGTCACTGGCGTCGACTACCGCGCCACCGAGGCGGACGTCGGCGAGATCAATCAGGTCGGACCATGAGGCAGTCATCCGGGTATGTCGCGATGATCGACGACCGCAAGGCCGCGCGCGCTCACCTTTGCGGGGCCTTCCTTCCGAAGTACGTGGCTGCCGACGACGCCGCGCCTGAGCATGGCCGATTATACGGAAGGAGCGCGGCCACTTAGAATGGCCACGATGCGCGGTGTCGCAATCGTCCTGGCACTGACCGTTGGCGTCGCCTCCGCCGCCGCCCAGTCCGCTGACGCTGGCCGGGGCTCTCTGCGCCCGCGCGCACATGACACCGGTGATGGCTGGTCGGTCCAGGCGGCCTACGAGTGGCACATGGACCGCCTGGGCTATGCATTTGACACCCCCTCGGCCATTGACACGCCCTTTCTGGTCCCTCATCGCTACGCTCAGACGTATCGACTCAACAACCAGTGGATCACGACGTCGGCGCGCTACCGCGCGGCCGGAAGCGCGATGACGACGCAGTTTGGTGTGACGCCGACGACCACGGCACGCGCGACCGACGTCGACACCTTCTTCAATCCCGGCGACGACATCGTCACCTCGGGGACGGAGGGCGACGCCGAGGTCCGCTCGTGGCGGCTGGCGCAGTGGAGCGAAGGCGAGTTGGGCGGCGTCACGCTGCGTGTCGGCTATCGATATCGTCGCGACAACGCCGACTTCCTGCCGGCCGACGTCATCGTGACGCGCAGCCGCCCGCCCTCCGTATCGCGACGCTTCACCACCGACCAGGAATTCACGAGCTCCCAGGTGCACGAATTCGTGATCGACAGCGCGAGAACCTTCGTGGCGCGCGGTGGTTGGTCGGTGACGGGACGCCTGGCGGCGTCGCCTCTGCTCCTTGGCCGCCTATCAACCCGGCTTCCGCAGAAATACCCTGGGCAAACGATCGTCGGCCAGGCGAGAGCGGCTGCGTTCAGCGCGCGCGTGGAAGGGGCGCGGACCAAAGGACGCGTACCGCTGATTGTCGCCATTGAGTGGGGGAAGAGTGCGAGCTACGGGACATCGCGATCGATGAGTCGGGATGTCTTCGAGCTGTCGGTGGGTTTGATCCGCGCTGCGGTGTCGCGGCCCTGAAGGGCCGCTGTACTCGCCGCTCATCGGTGGGGTGCAGACGGCAATGTGACCAGGTGGAGCGGCCAACGACGGCACGCCACCTGGACAACCAACCCCGTTTCGGTCTTCGTGGTGGTGGGACACTTTTCACCCCCGTGCCCCGGCGAGGGCCGCTACGGCCTTGAAGCGAACCGGAGCGGGCCGGTATCATCGCTTGAATGATCGGTCGCACCGTCGGAAAGTACCGGGTTGTCGAGCAAGTGGGCCGAGGCGGTATGGGTACGGTCTACAAGGCCGTGGACGAAACTCTCGACCGGACGGTCGCCATCAAGGTCCTCAACGCCGACCTGCTGGACCAGGATTCGGTTGAGCGCTTCCGCCGCGAAGCGGTAACGCTGGCGCGCTTGAACCATCCCCGGATCGGCGCCATTCACGAACTGACCCGAGACGGCCACGACCTCCTGATGGTGATGGAGTTCATCCAGGGAGAGACATTCGAGAAGCTGATCGAGCGTGGGGCACCGCTCTCCATTGCGGACGCTGTCCGCCTCTGCGCGCAGGTGCTCGATGGCCTGCAGTACGCTCACAGCGCCGGCGTCGTGCACCGTGATCTCAAGCCGGCCAACGTCATCGTCACGCCCAGCGGCGACATCAAGATCATGGACTTTGGCATCGCCCGAGTACAGGGCAGCGAGCACCTGACATCGGTGGGGTTCATGGTCGGTACGCCGGCCTACATGTCACCCGAACAGGTGCGCGGCGAAGAAGTCGACCCGCGCATGGACCTCTACTCCGTCGCGGTGGTGCTCTACCGGCTGCTGACCCACCGCCTGCCCTTCGAGGGCAATACAGCGATTGCGATGATCCACTCGCAATTGAGCAACGCACCGACACCGGCGCGCCAGTTTCGGGCCGACCTCCCTGACTGGATCGTCGCAGCGCTGACGCGCGGCCTGGCCAAGTCGGCCGGCGACCGCTTCCAAACCGCGAGCGAATTCCGTACGGCGCTGGAACAGGGACTCACGGGCAAGATGGCCATCGCCGACATCCTCGGCCCGAGCCACGCCGAAACGATGGGACCAACCATGACGCCGCCGGCGATGCGCGTGCCGCAGACGCAGGGCACCGGCATCGCCGCGCAACCGGCCGCTGCTTCATCGGCCGTTCGGCAGGCCCCGACGCTTCCGTCCGGCACGCAGCCAACGCCGGGCAGCGTCTCGGCCGCACCACCGTCAGCCGTGTGGCCTCAACCGGCCGCCACTCCAACCGCATCGCCAGCCACGGTCACGCTTCGTGCGCCACACCTTGCGACGGCTGGAATTCTTGTGGCGGTGCTTGTGGCAGGCATTGGGGTACTCGCGTTTGTGGCTCTTCGCCGGCCGGCGCCGACCCCAGTGCCAGCGACGGCCGATGCCTCCGGGCCGGGGACCGTCCCGCTCGAGACGACACCGCCTGCCGCCGCAGCGCCGTCCGCCCCGGCCGTCGTCGAAAAACCGGTGACACCGGCACCAGCCGCAGTACCAGCACCCAGTGCTAGTGCGTCGAACACCACAGGGTCGCCGGTCCGCGCCACAACGACACCTGCTGAGACGCCGGCGCGAGTTCGGTCCGGTTCGCCGGCCGCCCCAGCCGTGGCGACCGCGGCTCCCTCCACGCCGGCGACGCCAGCCGCGGCCGACGCGCCCGCCGAACACTTTGCAGACCTCAAGATCTTGACGATGGACGGCACCAAAGGCCGCGAAGTCGACGCGCTGCTCGGCCTCGAGCCTGGCACGTTGGTAGTCCGCGCAAAGGACGGTCGCGTGCTACGCACGCTCACCTACCGGTCGGTGACCGCAGCGACCTACGCGCGTGCGCGGAGACCAAAGGGCCAAGCCATTCCCAATGCGATCGACATTCCAGACAATTTTGGCGGCTCGGGCTTCCTCGGCGGCTCCCACCACTGGCTGTCCCTGCAAACGGCCGGAGAGTTCCTCATTCTTCGGCTCGAAGACCGGAATGTCATTCGCATCATGCAGGCCATCGAAGCGCGGACGGGCCTGAAGGTCGTGCGGAGCCAGGACTAGCCCATCGCTCTTCAGGCGGCATCGGTCGAGCGAGGAGTGCCACCTCTTTGGCACTCGCGGCGTCCAACCCAGGCAGGAGGTCATCGTGTCCATTCGACCGGTCAAGCGCATCATCGAATCGAAACTCACCATGGAAGGCGCTGGCGTCAAGCTGCGCCGGGGCTTCGGCTTCGGTGACACCACGGAATTCGACCCGTTCCTGCTCTTCGACGACTTCCGCAACGACCACCCCAACGACTACCTGGCCGGCTTTCCCTGGCATCCGCACCGCGGCATCGAGACCATTACCTACGTCCTGGCAGGAGAGGTGGCGCACGGCGACAGTCTTGGCAACGAGGGCACGCTCGGCGCTGGCGATGTGCAATGGATGACCGCCGGCAGCGGCATCATGCATCAGGAAATGCCAAAGGGTGACGCTCAGGGGCACATGCACGGGTTCCAGCTGTGGGCCAATCTCCCCTCGGCACTCAAAATGACATCCCCGCGCTATCAGGACGTGAAGAGTTCTGACATCCCGGAGATCGTCGACGACGATGGAACGCGAGTACGGGTGGTGTGTGGTGACTTCTGGGGAAAGAAGGGTCCCGTGGACGGCGTCTCGGCGGATCCGCGCTACCTGGACATCTCGGTGGCGCCGGGTGTCAGAAAGCGACTGCAGGTCGAGACCACCCGACATGCGTTTGCGTACGTCTTTGCCGGCAGCGGGAACTTCCGCGATGCCTCGTCGCCGAGGGGCGTACTGACCGAGGGGCCCGGCGAGCACGACCGTCCGCGCCTTGATGAAACCGGCGATCGGTCGCTGGTGCTCTTTGATCGGGGGGACGAAATCACGGTGCAGGCCGGAGAGCAGGGCCTCCGATTCCTGCTGGTGTCAGGGAAGCCGATCGAAGAGCCCGTTGCGTGGTATGGACCAATCGTCATGAACACCAAGGAAGAACTGCAGACCGCGTTCAACGAGCTCCGGAGCGACACCTTCATCAAGCATCGGCAGTAGTGACGTGGGCGCCAAATGGTGCCAGAGGTGCGGGGGCACCCTTGGCCCTTTGGATCTAGCCCGCCTGTAACTGCTTCGTGAGCCGCCTAATCGCGCGGCCCACCGCCATGCGGGCGGCATCGACGGTGCGCATGTTGAATCGATGCGCAATCTCGGCCACCGTCCACTGCACTTCGACGCGCGCCACGACGAGTTGGCGATCTCTTGGCGGCAGCGTCTGCAGCGCCGTGCGATACCGGTCGTACGCTTCGGCCTTGATCGCGCTCTCGAGCGGTGAGGTGCGGTCCGAAGGATGATCGTCAGGCAGTTCCACCGGGGGCGCGTTGCGGCCAATGCGGCGCACCTCGTCGCGGATGCGGTTGATCACCGATTGCCGCAGATACCCTTGCATCGCGCCGACGTGCCGCGGTTCGAAGTAGTCGAGGCGACGCAGCAGGTTCATTGCCGCATCCTGCACGAGGTCATTGGTGTCGAGATTGCCGCGGGCGGCCGCGGGCAGGCGCCCGTGGGCCCAGCGCTTCAATTGGGGCAGACAGCGCTCGAGCAGCGCTTCCGACGCCTGGCGATCGCCGCCCCGGGCGCGGACCACGAGTTCCATGGTCGACTCATCGCTGAGGAAGTGTTCCTGAGCCGGCGCACCTTTCGTCAGGTCGGCGTTGTTGGAATTGTCGGCAGCATTAGCGTCAGACACGGTGGCGTGGCAAATCATACCCGACGCTGTGTGGCGCCTTACCCGAGAACACTTCAAACAGACCATGCCGAACCGCTATAGTCGACGTCGCGCCAGCAACATTTGAGCAGCTTGGCACATGGGGCACTGGTGATTGGCAGCATCGTTTCACACTACCGGGTTGTCGGACGGCTTGGTACCGGCGGGATGGGGGTCGTCTACGACGCTGAGGACCTCCACCTGTCGCGGAAGGTCGCGCTGAAGTTTCTGTCAGAGGATCTGGCGTCTGACCCTGACGCGCGCCGACGCCTCCAGCGCGAGGCCAATATCCTGGCCCGGCTGAACCACCCCAATATCTGCACCATTTATGAGATCGCGGAGCACGAGGGACGGCCGTTCCTCGTGATGGAGCGCCTCGAAGGCACCAACCTCAAGCTGCACATCGCTCGAAAGGTGCTCGAGACGGCTGAAGTCGTCGACATCGCCGTGCAGGTGGCGACAGCGCTCGCAGCGGCGCACGAACGTGGCATCGTGCATCGCGACGTCAAGCCCGGCAACATCTTCGTGAGCACGAGCGGCCAGACGAAAGTGCTCGACTTCGGTATGGCGCGCTCAGTCGCGCAGGACGATTCACAGGGGCGCGACGGATCGACGCTTCCAGGGCGACCAATTGGCACCGCCAACTACATGGCCCCTGAGCGGATTCTGCAGATGCCGCTTGACGCGCGCTCCGATCTCTTCTCGTTGGGTGTCGTGATCTACGAGATGGCGACAGGACGGCTGCCGTTTGCGGGGTCGACCCCGAGCGACACCGTCACCAACATCCTCGACCATGAGGCCACGCCGTTGACCACGCTGGCACCAGCGCATCCACAGGCGCTGCAGAATGTCTTTACGGCCCTGACCGCCAAACGGGCCGACGAGCGTTACTCGTCGGCCCGGCAGGTCATCGACGTACTCGCCACCATGGTCGAACCACCGCGTCGCGGGTGGCGCAGGCGGCTGCGCACACGGCTCTTTTCGAACTGACCGTCAGCGCTTCTTGCCGGCTTTCTTCTTCGCTGGCTTCTTGGGTGCCGCTTTACTCACCTTCTTGACCGGCTTCTTCTTCGTGAGCGCCTGGCTGCGTTTCCTGACCCCGCTGGATTTGGGAGGTGTGGCACTCTCCCAGCGGATGGTGATCTGATTCTCGTTCTTCGGCTCGATCAACAGCGGGAACTTCACGCGATAGCCGGGTTCTCCGGCGTGCGCGTCAGCGTCTTTGGCTGCCTCAAAGAGCGCCTGGGCCAATGTCCTGCCATTCTCCCGCGGCACCTTGATGCCGATCGTAAAACTGCCTCCTGGATCTGTTTCGTCGACACCGCCCTGAACATACCCAGCAGCTCCGACTGGCTGGCTTACGACGGAGCCCTTTCTGACACAACCGACGAAGGTTCTCCATGCGACGCTGCCGTCGCCTCCCACATCAACGCCACCACTCTCGTCCGGCATCAATCCCTCCTCATCGTGAAACCGCTGATTGAACGATCCTGCTCATCTCAACGCGCGCCAGGTAGCGGCGGCGTTCTTCCACCGACCATCGCTCCTGGATCGAGGCCAGGAGTGCGCGAGCCCGCTGCGCATGTCGCTCAGACTCTGGCGCATGGGCCATCGCCAAGGCTTCGCTGCGCCAGTACTCGACTTCCGCCCTCAGTTCTCGACCGACCCTGACGTCGTCAGTGTCTTCAGCAATACCGGCCAGTGCCTTGAGCGCCTCGCCGGCGTGCTGCCGAAGAAGGTGCACACGCGCCAAGTCCACGCGGCAGCGCGTACCAACTGATAAACGCCCAACACGCGACGCCTGAACAATACCCCTTTCAATCTCCACAATCGACGCAGCGAGGCGCCCGCGCCGCCCGTCGGCGACACCTCGTTCGCAACGCGCTTCGACGGCGTAGGCGTTGGCCAGTGGGTCGCGCCACCCCGCAATCGCTGCATCGAACTGCTGGCGCGCTTCGGCGTACTCACCCATGTCATTGGCCATCTGCCCGAGCGCTAGATGTGCCATGGGTCGCAGCCCAAGGAACTGCTGCGCCTCGAGATCGCCCAGTGCCTTGCGTAGCACCTCGCCGGCACGAGCGAACTCGCCGAGTCGCGCGAGAGCCATGCCGAGGGCAATACGCGCCTCGAGCGCGGCACCGCCGCCGGACGCCGCGACGCGCTCGAGCGAGGCGCGTGCCTGCGGGTAATCGCCATCCTCAATATCGGCCTGGGCCAATGCCAACGCCAGATTGTCCATGCTGGCCGTGAGGCCGCGACTTCGGGCGCGCTCGAACGCCGACTGCAACAGCGTTCTCGCGCGGACCAGCCGGCCGGCGTAGCGATGGCCCTCGGCTTCGTTTCTCGTCGCAAGCAGTTCGAACGCGCCGTAGCCAAGGCGTTCGAGGGTCGCCCGGGCGTTGGCCGCTCGTCGCAGCGTCTCGACGGGATCGACACCAAACTCCACCTGGACACCGCCACCGTTGATGTCGGCTTCAGCGGCGCGGCGCTCATCGCCAATCTCCAGAAAGACATCACGGCCTCGCTGAAAGAAATCAAGCGCAGGCGTCGGTTGCCCGAGCTGAAAGCTGATGGCACCAAGGTTCATGAGCGCCACGCCTTGCAGCGCGCGGTTACCGGTGGCGCCCAGCCGCTCGGCGGCGTCACCAAACGCCGAGGTCGCCTCCGCGAGGCGTCCAGCCGAATATTCAACCAGGCCACCGTAGAAATGCGCACGCGCCAGGTTGTATGGCTGGTCGAGCACCTCAAACAGCTGGCGGGCGTTCTCGACGCTCTTACGAGCCTCCGCCAATTGCGGGCCCGCCTGCTTACGCTGCTCCTCTGCGGCACAGAGCAGCGCCTGCGCCTCGCCACCCTTGCCACCAGCCGTGCGATAGCGCTCGCGGGCCAACTTCGCTTCTTGCGCCGCCAGCGGGTGCTCATCGATGCGGGTGTAGAGCTGACAGAGCTCAACGTGCGGGCGGACAAACAACGGGTCGCGCCTGAGCACCTCGTGATACACCTCGATCGCCGGCTGGTTTCGATCCTGACGACGCTTCAGAAAGTCCGCAAGCTCGATACGCGCCCACGGGTCTTCTGGGTCCACGCTCGCCAGCGCCTGATAGGCCCGCTCGGCCAGCTCCAGGTCACCCTGGCTCTCCGCCAGGACCGCGTCGACAAACGCCACGTCGCCCTTCTGCGTGGCACCAGCAACCAGGGCCTTGGCGCGAGTCGCGAAGGCGAGCGCGTCATTCTTCATGCTGAGCAACCAGAGGACGCGGCTGGCCCAGGCCTGCGTCATCGCGCGCTGGGGATCGATCTTCGCCGAGGCGGCAAACGCGTTCGCGGCGCGTTGGTATTCCAGCTGTTGGTACGCGTCGAGGCCTTCGGCAAATTGCCGCGCCGCCTCGGGGTCGCGAAACCGGCCCGCCGCGGGCCGCTCTGCAGACGAGCCGCCGCCGTGGGCGTTGAAGTGTCCCTGCACATCATTGGCGGCAGCGATCACGAGCCGGAACGCGGCCTGCGCCGAGAGCGCCGAGTTGACAGGCGCGGTCTCATAGCTCGCCACGGTTGTTCCCGTCTCTGCGCTCTTGATCTGAATCTGCATCAACCAGCTCGCATCGCGGTCGCGGTAGGCGAGCGTCGGGACAACGACAAACGGCGCGCCACTGGCCGTGGCAATGGCATGCACGGCGTCACTCCCGGACAGGTCGGTCGTCGCGTCGCTGAATGGCCGGACCATCTCCAACATGCGCAGGTAGGGCACGACACGAATCTTCGGCGACTCGGCCAGTTCATCGAGCAGACTCGCTGTCAGCGCGAGGCGATAGCGATCGAGGTCGACCACACCGGTGTGATTCGCCACCGGCGCAACCGCGACGCGGATGCGCTCGATGGGCCTTGCCAGCCAGTAGTAGCCTCCAACACCAACAGCGGTGAGAACGGCCGCCGCCACACCGAGCACCAGACCCACTCGCCGGCGCACGGTGTTGGCCATACGCGCCATGGCGCGGGTCCGTCGCTCGGCCAGCGCCGGCAACGTTTCGGTCCGCAGTTCAATCGGCACGCTGCGTCCCGCCAGCACGCGGAGGTCGCGCGCCAGTTCGCGTGCGCTCTGATACCGCGTCGCGCTGTCCTTGTCGAGCGCCCGCATGACAATGCGCTCGAGCGGCTCCGGCACATCCGGCCGCGCCGCGCGCAACGCCGGCAGCGGCTCGTGCTTGATCGCGTGAAATGTTGCCTCTGGATACGCCCCGCGGAACGGCGGTGCACCGGTCAGCATCTCGAACATGACGATGCCGAGCGCCCACACGTCGCTCCGCTCGTCCGCCTCCTCTCCGCGCGCCTGCTCCGGCGACATGTAGGCGTAGGTGCCGATGGTCGAGCCCGGCGCGGTGAGCTGCAACGCGTCGGCAAACTTGGCCAGGCCGAAGTCGAGAATCTTCACCCCATCGTCAGTGACCATGAGGTTGCCGGGCTTGATGTCGCGATGCACGACGCCTTGACTGTGCGCCTTGGCGAGTCCCTCCGCGATTTCGATGCCAATGTCGATCGCATCAGCAACCGGGAGCGCACCTGACGCGAGCCGGTGCTTGAGTGTCACGCCTTCGTAATAGGCCATGACGATGAAGAGGCGACCATCGGCGCTCTCTTCGATGTTGTGAACGACGCAGATATTGCGGTGGTTGGTGGCCGAGGCCGCCTGCGCCTCGCGGACGAAGCGCTGCTTGGCGGCGTCGTCGTGGCTCCACTGTGAGGGAAGGAACTTGAGGGCGACGTATCGGGACAGGCGCATGTCACGCGCCTTGTAGACGACACCCATGCCGCCACCGCCCAGTGTGGCGACGATCTCGTACTGGGAAAACGTCCGTCCGATCATCGGATCGGCGGGTGAATCTCCTTTGGACACCGGTGGCGGTCTTATACCACGCGTGTGCGCGGCGCCGACTCGCCGTGCGCATCCTGGCACCCAGGTACCGGCGCGAGCGATCCGCCGGTCACGGCGGCCCGTGCGCTCGCGCACACCAGCGCGTGCGAGGCTGGCACACCCGCACACCTGCCCGGCCCACGTGGTTCTCGCTAACTCACGGCAGGCGCGCGGTTTCCGAGGTTTCCTCGACCCGGCACGTCGCTGGCTCTCACTGGTGGCAACGGCGCACTGACGCGCCCCGCTTTACAGGAGACCGCCAATGCGCCGACTTCTCGCAGCTTCTCTCATGGGCGTCCTGATGACCGCCTCCGCGACGTTTGCGGCCGACCAGGAAGGCACGTCCGTTGCGCCCGTAGCGATGGCCAGCGCTGTCGCGCTGGCGGGTTCGCCAGAAATGACCGCCGCCCGCCTCGACTTCGCACGTCGCTACAACCGGCCGAGTCGCCCGATGATTCTGCCCGCCCTCTACGGCATGGCCGGTCTCCTCCAGGGCTACGATGCCTACTCGACGCTCACGGTGCTGAAGCACGGCGGCGTCGAGGCCAACCCCGTCATGAAGGGCGTGACCAAGAGCCCCGCGGCGTTCATCGGCCTCAAGGCCGGCGTCACGATGATGTCGATCATGGCCGCAGAGCGGCTGTGGAGGAATCACAACCGCGTTGGCGCCATCGCCACAATGATCGCCACCAACGGCTTGATGTCTGTTGTCGCCGCCAACAATGCCAAGGTTCTGTCGCGCGTGAGGTAAACCGCCGACGATCGCGTGTGGTGCCGTATCAAGCGGCGCGCACAACCGGTCACTGCGTCGGTTCTGACGAGGTCATTCACGCGATGTCGAGCTGCCTACGCAGCGCCGAGTTGCGGGTGAAGACCCACAGGAGACGCGGTTTCTCGGTCCCCAGGCCCCCAGGCC
>JBEBGG010000084.1:0-15012 GCA_040081555.1 Vicinamibacterales bacterium | reverse complement strand
CCTGGCAGACGCCGCGGCCGGCGACGAAGGCTTCCTCGGCGGGGGTATCGACCGTGGTGCGGCCGATGTCATAGCGCACCGCCGAAATCACCGCCGCGATATCACAGATGCCTTTCCCCAGCATCTCCCAGTGCCCATTCGCATCCACGTCTTTGAGATGAACGTAGCGAATCCGATCCCTGTTGGCCGCCAGCGTGCTGGCCGCCCCGTTCGTCCGGTTGCTGGAGCGCCCGGCGCGCGCCCTAGCGCGTGGCGTAGTAGCGGCGCACTCGGCGAATCAGGCTGGCCATGGTGCGCTGGCGGTGCGCCCCCTCGATCGCGCACTGATCGGTGACGCCGCGCATCTCCAGGAAGCGATCGAGCAGCGCCAGCTCGTCGCGAAACAGATGTCTCCGATACCACTCGAATCCGGCCAGGCGGGCCTGGCTGCGCAGGAAGGCGTCGAAGGCGGCTCCCGATCCAGGTTCGAGCACCTCGGGCGTCAGGCGAGTAGCGATCCGATGCGCGATTCTCGCCGTCTGCCGAACCACGGACATGGCGGGCGATCGTATCATCGCCCTTCAGCCTCGCACCGCATCGGTGCCACGGCCTCACCACATGACCGCCGCATCGGCTACGCCCACCGCCACCGCGAAGATGCTCCCGGTGCACATCTGCGTCCGGCAGACGCTGGCCTGGGACGACGCCGCGCTCGTCAGCGCCGGGCTCCATCCTCGCTTTCAACAGAAATACGACACCTGGAACGCCACGCTCACGATGCCGTATCGGGTGTTTCGCCAGCGCCTCACGGAGATCGCGCGGCTCAATATTAGCCGCGTCGACGGCGCCGTGTCCTCGTCGATCGACGACGTGCCGGCCGGGCACCTGATCGTGCCCGTGGACGACGACGACTGGTTCGCGCCTGACCTGGTGGCGCACCTACGGCGAACCGACGATAGTCACGCTGTGGCGTTCCTGTGGTCGCAGGCGACGCTGCAGCCCGAGAGCCCGTTGGCGCCGTTTCGCCGGCACATTGCGCGGCTGGTCGGCCGACGCGACAAGCATGTCTGCAAGACGTGCAACTACGCACTGCGCCAGCAGCCATCGCTGACGCCACTCCTGTCCAATCACGTGCACGCCAGCCGCTACGTGGACGCGCATCCCGCGCAGGTGCGGCGACTGCCCCCCACGCTCAGCATCCAGAATCGGAGCCTGGCTTCGCAGACCACACTGGCCTGGGGGCAACCGACCATTCACCCCGCGCGCCTGATCGCGCTTGTCGCGAAGTATCGTGGCCTGTACACCGCTTGGCATCCTCCAGACGGCCTTCAGTGGGCGGTCCCGTATGTCAGACTCATGGCTGAATTGATGACCGAGATCCGAGTCCGTCCAGACCATCCATGACCGACCGCGGACTCACGACCCTGGGGGCGGCCGACGAGCGGCCGGCGATCGTCGAACCGTCGCTGGGCGTCGTTTCCTACGCGGCACTCGATCGGCTTGCGGATCGCGTGGCCTCGCGTCTCCAGGCGTCCGGCGTCCGCCCCGGCGCGCGCGTCGGGCTGTACGTCCGGCGGTCGTCGGACGCGGTAGCCGCCATGCTGGGTGTGCTTCGCGCCGGTGGCGCGTATGTGCCGGTCGATCCTCGTGCGCCCGTCGAACGGATTGCCGGGATCCATGCGGATTGCCGCATCGACACTTCGTTTGTGGAAGAGCGATTCGAGCCCGCGTATCGCGCGGCGCTAGGGCGCGCCACGGGGCGTGAGGTACCGATGCAGACGCTGGGGCCTATCGGCCTGGGACGCGGGATCGAGACGTGGGCCGAGCGTGGAGGGGAACTAGTCAGGCCGGCGCCGGACACGGCGGCGGCGACGCACGCGACGAGTGGCGCCCGCGCTCTGGCGTGTCTGCTCTACACCTCAGGGACGACCGGTCGGCCCAAGGGCTGGATGATGACCCGCAGCGCCATCGAGGCGCATGCCCGCTGGTGTCACGAGTTGCTCAAGCCGACGCGAGACGATGTGTTTGCGAACCACGCGCAGTTCAACTTCGGCATGTCGCTCTTCGACATCTATTCGAGCCTGACGTGCGGTGCGCGGCTGGTCCTCGTGCCTGATGAAATCCGCCAGCATGGCGGATTCGTGGCAGACCTCTGGGCACGCGAGCGTGTCAGTATCTGGTTCTCCGGGCCGGCGATTCTCTCACTGGTGGCCGGGGCCCCGGACCTCGCCGCACGCGACCTGTCCGCCCTGCGGGTGGTCGCGTTTGCCGGCGAAGTGTTTCCGCTGCCGCAGTTGAACGCCCTGCGCGCCAGGCTGCCGCAGCCGCGCTATTTCAATTTCTACGGGTCGACCGAAGCCAACGTCGCCGCCTTCTGGGAAGTGCCGCGCGGCATGGTCCTCGACGAGCGCCCGCCGATCGGCAGGCCGTGCCGTCACTATGAGGCGCGGATCTGTAACGAGGGCGGAGAGGCGGTGACGCCAGGCACGGTCGGCGAACTGCGGCTTCGCGGCGGCGGACTGGATGCCGGGTACTGGGCGCAGCCGCCGGCCGCAGAGGCCGGAAACGGATGGTTCCGCACCGGCGACCTCGCCGTGGAACTGCCATCGGGCGACCTGCGGTTTGCCGGGCGCATCGGCCGCATGATCAAACTTCGCGGTTACCGCGTCGAGCCGGGCGAGATCGAGTCGCGCCTCTATCAGCACGCGCAGATCAAAGAAGTGGGTGTGGTGCCCTTCGGCGAGCCGGGCGGACTAGAACTGGTGGCGCACGTCAGCACGACGACAGGACAGCGGCTCCCGCTGGTCGAACTGCGCCAGTTCTGCGCCGTCACACTGCCCGCTTACATGATTCCGGCGCGTTTCGAGTTTCATGACAGCTTGCCGAAGACCTCGAGCGGCAAGATCGATCTGCAGTCGCTCGGTGGCCACAGCTCGTCGGGTTTCGACGCATGAGCCTGCACGGCGACGCCCGCTACCGCATTGCTGACCTCTCCGAGGAGCTGCGCACCTACCTGTCTGGTATCAGCCGGCCTGAGCTGCCCGCACTGACCGCGCTGCGGCAGCGGACGGCGGCGCTGCCGTTTGTCGCCGTCATGCAGGGCTCCCCGCAAGTGGGCCAGCTGCTGCAGTTCCTCATCGCGCTCACCGGCGCCCGGCGCATCGTCGAGATTGGCGTGTTCACCGGCTGCAGCACCCTGGCGATGGCGGCAGCGCTGGCTGACGGCGGCCGCATCGTCGCGATCGATAACACCGAGCAGTGGCCGGCGGTGGGGCGCGACTACTGGAGTCAGGCCGGCTGCGCCGATCGCATCGACTTGCGCATCGGCGACGCTGACGACGTCCTGTCGCAGCTTGTCGCCGATGGCCAGGCCGGGACCTTTGATCTGGTGTTCATCGATGCCAACAAGGACGGCTATCTGCGCTACTTCGAGCATGCCCTCGTGCTGCTGCGCGACAACGGACTGATGGTGTTCGACAACGTGCTGTTTGGCGGGCGGGTGGCGGCTCCTGACGAGGCCGCGGCCAGTGCGCGTACCCTGCGATTGCCGAAGCGTCTGGAAGAACAGCATCAAACGTACGCGGCGGCGTTGCGGGTGTTCAACGCCCGAATCGCTCAGGACGAGCGGGTCGACGTGGTGGTGCTGCCATTTGCTGACGGCGTCACGCTGGCACGGAAGCGACCGCTCCACGCGCCGACGCATCGAGAGGAGGGCGCACATGCTTAGCCAGGACGATGCGAGTCGGCTGGCGGAGATCGATCGCGGCACAGCGATCGGCGATCTCCTTCGCCGCTACTGGATGCCCATCGCCGCCGTGTCGGAGCTGGATCGACAGCCGATCCGGCCGGTGCGCGTGCTCGGTGAAGACCTCGTGCTGTTCAAGGACCGTCGGGGCCAGCTCGGGCTGCTCGATCGCTGGTGTCCGCACCGGCGATTTGATCTGGCGTTCGGCACGGTTGAGGATTGCGGCCTGCGCTGCAGCTATCACGGGTGGCGGTTCGACGAGGCCGGCGCTTGCCTCGAGCAGCCGTTCGAGGAGGCGCATCAGCCGGGCTCCACGTTCAAGGACAAGGTGCGGACGACGTCGTATCCGGTGCAGGTGCTGGGCGGCCTGATCTGGGCCTACCTCGGCCCGGCGCCCGCGCCGCTGGTGCCAGACTGGGCCGGGTTCTACACGCCCGGCTACACCGTCGTGTCGTTCCTGCACATGCCGTGTCATTGGCTGCAGATCATGGAGGGCTTCTACGACCCGGTGCATGTCGAATGGCTGCACGATCGCTGGTCGTACCGGCTGCACGGTAAGGAGGTGCCTGACACCCGGCCGCGCCACACCGACTTTCGCTGGATCGATTTCGACTACGGTGTGGTGTTCCAGCGCCGCCTCGAGGGTGCCGACCAGTGGCTGGCCGATCGCACGGTTGTGTTTCCCAATATCGATGGCGCTGGCGGGCAGGGTTGGTACCTGACGTGGCTTGTACCGGTCGATGCCACGAACACGCTCGTCGTCTACCGGCTGACGATCACCAACTGGAAGACACCGTTCGGACAGGTCGTCATCGCGCCGAAGTCCGAATTCACGCAGGCGGAGATCCCTTGCCACCGCACGCGGGCGACGCTCGATGCGGATCGCGGCCTCACCGACGACATGGGCAGTCATCTCATCAGCCAGGACGTGGCCGCCTGGCTCGGCGTCGGCCCGCTGGTCGATCGAACCCGCGAGCGGCTGTCGGCCAGCGACGCGGGCGTCATCATGTTCCGCCGCCAGTTACTGGAGCAGGCGCGGATTGTGCGCGAGGGCGGTGATCCGCTCGGGACGATTCGGCTGGCCGAGAAGAACCGCCGGATCACGCTGCCCGGTCCGCGCAAGAACTACGGGCTGCACGGCGAGGGGCTCCCCGGCATGGTGGGCGACGACGATGTGATGCTGCGGGCGTTCCTGCCGTTCGACCTGCCGGCGGACATCAAGGCCTCGATCAACGAGGCGATGTCGAACCTGGTGCGCGGTCGTCGTCCGGCGACGTGGAAGAAGAAGGGGCGAGTCTAGTCTGAACTTCAGAACGTCACATTGAACGTGCCGGCCGTGGACAAGCCTGACGTCGATGCTGCATCGAACAGCTAGACGCGACCACCACCGGGGCAATGACGTCACCCACCTGTCGGCTTCCGTTCGCCTTCATCATCTCCGGGCACCGACAACACCGCGAGTGTCGGAACCCTCCTGGGAGGGAGCGGCCGCCGAGGCGGCGCGCGACGGAACGTCCGCCGGCTCGATTCGGAGCACGGCCCCGTCTGTTTCGTCCGTGAGCACGTACAGCAACCCGTCCGGCCCCTGCCGCACGTCACGGATCCGCTGGCGGAGATCGAACAGCAGCGGTTCGCTACCCAGCGCGCCTTTGACGCCGATCGGCTCCCACTGCGGCGTAAACGCGAGCCGCTCGACACGTGTGCCGCCGAGCCCACCGACGAACACGTTCCGCTTCCATTTCGGGAACACGTCGCCGGTGTAGAACGTCATGCCGCTGACGGCCGGATTTGGAAACCAATGAACGTGGGGTTGCTCCATTCCATCCATCGCGGGCGGAAACGGCGTGCCGTCGTATTGACGACCCATCGAGATGAAGGGCCACCCGTAGTTGCGTCCGGCGCGAATGATGTTGATTTCATCGCCACCCATGGGGCCGTTTTCGTTCTCCCAAAGCTCGCCGGTTTCCGGATTGATGGCAAGCCCCATCGCGTTGCGATGCCCCATCGAAAAGATCTCAGGCATGTAGCGCAGCCCGAACTGGTTCTTGCCGATGAACGGGTTATCCGGGGGCACTGTCCCATCGTCGCGCAGCCTGACGATTTTGCCGCGGTGGCTGGACGGGTCCTGCGCCTTGAGCCGGTCGGCGTCGGACGCACCCACCGTCATGTAGATCATGCCGTCGCGTCCGAACGCCATTCGCGAGGTGAGCGACTGCGGCCGCGTCCTCGGAATCGGGGTATTCGCCACGAAAACGTCCCTGCCTTCGACAAGCGCCTTCCCGTCGAATCTTGCGCGGTACAAGGCCGTCTGCACCGATCCATCGGGATCCGGCTTCGAGTACGTCAAGTACACGAACCGATTCTCCGCGAAGCTCGGATGGAGCGCGATATCAAGCAGACCATCGAGCCCGCGTATCAACACAGCCGGTGCGCCGGGAATCGGCGCCGGGTCCAGCGTCCCGTTGCGGATGATGCGGAGCCGGCCGCGCCGCTCGGTGACGAGCATCGCGCCGTCTGGAAGAAAGGCGATGCTCCACGGCCGGTCGAGCGTGGCCAGCCGAACGACGCGGATGCGATACTCGAATGTGTCCAGGAACCAGGGCCCTGCGTCGAGACGCTTCTGCGTCGGAGGGGACGCGATCCGATCGGCGGCCATCTCGGGCAGGCGATCCGTTTGGGCCGTCAGCAAGGCGCTCGCGAGCACGACACCGGTGATCAGTGCCGCTGGGCCCCCGCGCTTTCGTCCGGATGTCGAACGCCGCCGGGTCATCTGCGGTATAGGCATGGCTGCTTCACGGATCATCTAAGTCGTCTCCTACTTCGCCAGCGGATCCGGACGCACCTCCTGGTGTCCCGCCATTCCGCCATCGAACGCCGACATTCTAGTGGAGCTCAGAACGTGTCGAACCCTTCGTCGAGCAGGATGCCCTCCGCTGTGAGCTGCCGGCAGAACGCTTCGAGGTTGGCCACCACGACCCGCCGTGTCGCATCGGCGCCTCACCACGAGGGCGAGCGTGACGGCCACTCACGAATGGCCATCCATCTGCCGGTGAGTGCCGGTGGCGGCCTGGAGTTCGCCCGAACGGTTCGTATCCTATCGCAGCGTTTTGTGGAGGCGATTAAGCGATCGGCTCCACAGGAACGACCCGGAGCGTGTCCGCTGCGGTGAGATAGGGGTGACGATCGCCTTCGGCGTGACGCTCGCGCAGGCGCTGGGCTGGGCTTGACAGCTGGGTTTGTGGTCCTGACCCGCTGGTCGCGCTGAAAGCTCTGCAGGCACAAGGGCGCGTCGGCACGCTGTCAGGTCGTCGAATGTACGAATGATCTTGACCGAAATCGTGAATTGGCGGTGAGGCAGGGATTCGAACCCTGGGTACAACTTTAAGGTCGTACAACGGTTTAGCAAACCGCCGCTTTCGGCCACTCAGCCACCTCACCGCGGACCGTCAAGTATACGACACGTCCGCGCTGCAGCGGCATCTAGGCTCCGTCGCGGGGTTCTTTGCGGCGTCAGCGCAATTACACCGTGTTATATTCCCGCCGCAGCCATCGATTCCCGCTGCAGCAATCGAGGAGGACGCCGCCATGAATATCTCTCGTCGCAAGGCACTCGCCGTCTCAGGTTCCGTGCTGACAGGGCTCTCGCTGGGCGTGACGCCCAAGCACCTCCTGGCGGGCGGTGCTCAGCAGGCGCCGCAGGCACCCCCACCGGTCCCCGATCACCTGGCCGACGCCACTCTGCGCGAGATGCCAGCACTCCCGCTGAAGAAGGATGGCTCGGCGCTTGAGTACTCCACCAAGGACATCACGCCGATCTCCGACCCTATTCGGTGGCGGAACGTCAAGGGCGAGGGACCCGAGATCGAGACCGACTACCAGAAGCTAAAGGTGAGGATCTCGGCCGGCGGCACGGCCAAACGCGCCGGCACGATGTCGTTTGCCGACCTCGAGAAGCTGCCGCGCCACTCCCAGATCACGCTGCTGCAGTGCGGCGCAAAAGACCCGCACGGCATTGTCAAGTGGACCGGCGTCCGCTTCTCGGAGTTCGCGAAGATGCTGGGCGTGCAGCCCGCAGCTCATTACTGCCGCTTCATCGCCGCCGACGGTATGTGGTCCGACGAGGACGTGCAGACGCTCATGCGGCCGCAGGTGATGCTCGCCTGGCTAATGAACGATGCGCCGATTCCGCGAAAGCACGGAGCGCCGCTCCGCCTCGTGATTCCCTTCCGCTACGGTGTGAGGAGTGTGAAGGCGGTGACTGACATCAACTTCAGCATCACCGTACCCGCGCCGCCCCCTCCCCGGCAAGCCTGACGCCGAGGCCAGAGAAACTACCGACGGTCAGACTAAAGCAAGAGAGGACGGCGTGGCCGTCCTCTCTTGGTAGAGACGTGCGGGCGTGGTCGACTCGCGCGGATTACCGGCGGCCGGCTTTCTTCTTGGCGGCCTTCTTGGCGACCTTCTTGACGGCTTTCTTGACGACTTTCTTCGTCGCTCGTTTCGCAGTCTTTCTGGTCACCAACTTCAACTTCGGCGCCGCCTTCTTGACCGCCTTCTTCGAGGTCTTGGCCGACTTCTTCGTGGCGGCCTTCTTTACCACCTTGGCCGGCTTAGCAGATTTCGTCTTCGGTGCAGCCTTCTTGGGCGCAGCTTTCTTCGGCGCAGCTTTCTTGGGCGCCACCTTGAGCTTGGGTGCGACCCTCGGCACGGCCGCCTTTGGCGCCGGAGCCGGGATCTGCATGTCGTCGCCACCTTCGAGGTCTAAATCGACGTCGTCACCGACGGCGTCGTCGAGGTCGCCCAGGTCCGGACCGTCGCTCATGTCGTCGTCGGGCAGACCCACACCGGTTTCATCATCAAAGTCGTCCATGATCGCCTCGTCTGGGGTCGAGCCCCTGCTGACTGTGTGCTGCGGGCTAGCGTAATCAGAAGCAGCAAAACTCGCAAGAGCGAAACGGGACACCGCGCAGTGAATTAGTGGGAGCTGTAGAGGTCGAGAATTTGTCCGATGGCCCGGCGGCACACCGCGCAGAAGCCCACGTCATCCCTGGTGAACATCACGCAGTCGGCCTGAGGGCGGTAGTAGCCATGGGCTTCGTAGTTGGCTCCTTCGAACGCCCCGACCCTTCCCGCATGCGGGCCCGTGTTGAGGAGCGTCATCTCCCGCAACATCTCTTCGCGAAACAGCCCGTTGATCTCGGCCTCCGGGCGATTCTGCTCGCGGAGGGCGCGGCGCCTCGCCTGAATGCCGCGTGTGTACTCTTCAAACTCTGTGCGCGGCCACACGGTCGGAAGTGCTGTGCCCGGCGTCACCAGATCCTTCCACTTCACATTGGCCGGATCCTTCAGCGCCGTCACGTTCGGCTCCCACGGCTCAATGCGGTCGGTGGCCGGAAGGTAGGCGACATCGGACGTGTAGTACTCATCCGCCAGACCCGCCAGATGGTGGCCGAACTCGTGAATAAACAAGTAGGGCGCCCAGACGTTGTCGGCAGCTGCGGTACTGAAGAGACCGAAAATGCCTCCGCCGCCGTAGGTCTCGGTGTTGGTGATGATTTCCACGACGTCGTAGGGGGCGTTAGCGGCAATGTCACGAAACGCCTTGTTCTCGAACGTCAGGATGTAGCGCTCCGAGTCGAACGCATCGTAGGTGGTGCCGACCGGCGAGCGGCGGAAGATTCCCTGCGACGGGCGCGACACACCGCTCTGCGCAGCCACCGGGACGAGTCCCCAGACATTGATGTCACCTTTGCGTTCCTTGAAGGGCGACGTCGCAAAGAGCACCGACGTCAGTCGGCGCGCATCTCGCTCGAACTTGCTTCGCTCGGCGGCGGTATAGCCATCGCCCAGGATCAAGAGGTCGAGCTTCTGGCCGGGGTCGCCGGCCTGGTGCAACGCGAGGAGCTTCCCGGCTCCGATCCGTTGTCCCCGTTCGACAAACTTGTTCTTGGGATCGAACCCGAAGGTCCAGACGTCGACAAACGCGTTCGCGGCGTTTCGCTTTCGCACGGTGATAATTGCGGGCACATCCACGGCAGGAAATCGCAACGACTCCGAGAACGTCCGATTCATCGTCTGCGCTTCACCAGTGGTCTCCCACTCGCCGTAGATTGAGCTGAAGCCGCGGGAATAGACGATCTGCCCGGTGGCAGCGACAGCCACCTGAAATAGGTACTTGCCGCGATTGGTGCGATCAATCGCCTGGCCGATGTTGCCCGGCCACGGCAGTGGCTCGACGAGCACACGATCGAGGCTGAAGCGCTCCTCTTTGTCGTTGCCCGAGTGGTAATAGTCGATGCGCATCGTCCCGGCCGCCTCGACTGCCGAGACAGATAGAAGGGACGCAGCCAGAAATGCGCAGGCTTTGGACTTCAAGCGTTGGGCTCTACACATGGTTTGCGGTCCCACTGCCCACCTGTTGACGTGCCCCAATGGCGTAAACAGCTGCACCGGCACTAAGCATCAGCACTAGCTGTCGCGATCCAGCGCAGGCTGAACGTCGTGACGATGTAGAACAGGAGGAGATCGCGGAAACCGATGGCTCGTCGCAGTTGCCGCACTGCAGAACGATAGCGGAGAGCGCGGCCGAGGGCTAGAGTGGCGAAGCTGTCCCGGTGCTGTGGGTGCTACGAGTGCCAGAGCATGAGGGTTCGGCCGGTGATCTCGCGGTGGTTGAGCCCTGCCGCCTTGTCCAACTTGGCGACGATCGGTGGCAGGGTTGGACGAGTGCGCCACTCGTCGGCCCGGCCCCCCGCGGCTTCAAACGCCTGTTGCCAATGACCCCACCAGGGCGCGACAAAGCCTGCCAGCGGCTCCACGATGGTGACGCGACCGCCCCGAGCCGCGTGGGCTAGGAGCGTGTTGAGCATCGCCGACCGACTGGCGTCCGACAGTTCATTCAGTGCATAGGCCGCAAGCACGTGGCTGCCAGCCGGCAGGGTTGTCTTGGTCAGATCCTCGACGCGAGTGCGCGCGCGCAGCTGAAACGCGCGATAGGTACTGCGTGCCTCCTCCGCCGCCCAGGGATGTCGGTCGACGCCAATGATCTCTGGCGAAGGGTTCTCGGTGCACGCCCATGCCGCGCCCGCCGCGCCCGTGCCGCAGCCGAGATCCACGAGCGTCACTCTCTGGCGAGGTGGCCGCTGCTGGCTCGCGATGTGGTGGACGAGCAAGGCATGGAGGGGCGCGTAAAACAACGAAAACGCTGCACGCTTTCCGGCCCCGGATAGTGCGGCCCCTTCGCCCAACCGCGAGCGGTTCTCGACGTAGGTGGCCGACAGCGCGCGCAGTGCGCGCGAGACCTCAGGAAAACGGAGGTCGGCCAGATGGCGCCGCTCGAGGTCGTCGAGCCAAGCGCCAAGGTACGTTTCAAAAGACACGGCCACCGTCACCGCAGGTCGCGAATCATCACATACACAGTGGCGAACATCATCCCGTTTGGACAGAGGGCCCACCAGAACCCGGCCACCCACTCGTGTCGGTCGAGCGCTGCGGTCGGTGCGGCGCCGCTCCACCGCCGAATCAGACTGCCGCCGAGGGCAATGAGCGGCATCGGCGCAACGACGATGGCGAGCGTGCGAATCGCATACTGCGGCGGCGGCTCGTAGTGTCGCAAGGTGTGCTGCTGCACCCCGGCGTACCACAGCCAGATCGCCGCGATGGTCCAGCCGATCGCAAACGCGTACATCGATTTTCCGAGAATGCGGATCTGCGACGGCACCTGGTGCGGCTCAGCGCGCTTTGAGGCGACCACGGCCGTAGTCTGCCACAGTGGTGGCGTGATATAACTGGCTCATCCGCGGAGTCGAGCAGCTACTAGCCGCCAGTCTACGCATTCACGTCTTCATTTTCTCTGAGCAGCCGCCGTGTCCGACTTCGAATCGCCCCGTGTCCGAGAGGGTTTGCCCCCGGCGTACCGTATGCGCGCCGAATCGCACTATGTGGATCTCCTTGAAGCGCGCTCCACTGAATCTCGCGAGTCCGCGCGTGCGGACTCGCTCCCCGAGGACAGCGTAGACCACGAGCCGTCTGCTCCCGCTGGGTCGGCTCGTCCTGCTCCCTCCGCCGCGCAGCAGCCGGTCCGAGAGGTAGCGCCAGCGCCAGCGGCATTTGTCGATCCCACTCTGCACGCGGGCGGCGACCTGGCGAGGGCCCTCACCACCCTCTCTGCGTGCGCCGACCTTCTGAATGGCTCGCAGTCCGAGCTCTCGCGTGGTGTCGTCGGCAATCTGGTGCGCGCGGAGGCATGGCGTGCCTCGACGTTGCTGCATGGAACGCGCGTGGTACGTCGAGAGCTGCCCTTGGCGCGCATGGCGGTGTCTGTGCTGGGAGTCCTCGATCAGGTCGTACAGGGATTCTCGTCGGAGCGCAGGCTGCGGCCGATCGTGATCGAATCAGAAACCGAGCTGCCCTACGGATCGATTGTCGGCGGGGACGAGGTGCTGCTGGTTGGGGCCTTGTCAAACGCGGTGCTGGCGACGCTGGCGCTCGTCGAGCAACTCCCGCACGCACGCGTCGTGGTATCGGCGGCGGCCGAAGGTGGACAGTTGACGTTTGCCGTGAGGCAGAGTGTGATGACGCCCCCGCTGCAATGGCAGATGCGGGCCTTCGATCCCCACTGGACCGATCGAATGGGTGGTGTGCCATCTCTGGTGGCCATGCTCGCCGTCCGCGATACGGCGGCACTCCATGGCGGCAGCGCCAGCGCCACCGTTGAGGCGCGAGGCACGAAGATCGCCTTCACCGTGCCCCTCGGCGTCTGACGACGAGCCGCCTTTGTTGCCTGCGCCGTCCTCCTCTTCCAAAGCACCCGCGGAACGGATCAGGTCGCATTTCGCGGACACGTCGAAGCGACGCGGCCTGCTGGTAACCTTCGAAGGGCCTGACGGCTCTGGCAAGACCACACAGCGCAAGTTGTTCAAGACCTGGCTCAAGTCCGAGGGCTACAGCGTCCGCACCACGAAGTGGAACGACTCCGAACTGATCAAGCCCATCATCAAGAGCCGGAAGGCCACACGATCGCTCAGTGGTGAGGAGTTTTCGCTGCTGCATGCGGCGGACTTCCGGCATCGCGTGGAACAGGAGGTCCTGCCAGCGCTGTGGGACGGTGCACTCGTCATCGCCGATCGCTTCCTGTTCACGGCATTGGCGCGCGACGTGGCCCGCGGGCTCGAGCACGACTGGGTGAAGGCGCTCTACGAGCCTTTCCTCTGGCCGGACATCGTGTTCTACTTTTCGGTGTCACCAAAGACGTCGAGCCAGCGCGTGTCGGCATTGCGCGTCCCGAGCTACTACGAAGCGGGACAGGACGTCACGAAGGTCGACAACGCGAAGGAGAGCTACGAGCGGTTCATCACGCGGGTGATCCATGAGTACGAGCAACTGGCGACACGGTTCAAGTTCGTGACAGTCGATGCCGAGCAACCGATTGGCGACCAGCACCACGCCATCCGCAAGCTGTTCCGGCAAAGTGAGGCGCGGCCGTGGTCGGTTGAGAACACCCCGGCGTACGTGGAGTGGCTGGCGACGCGTCAGGCGCGCCAATGAAAGCGGCTGCCGACCGACTGATCGCCCTCGACGGGATCAACGGCCTCGCTCTCGGCGTTAGAGCGCGAGCCATCGCGAGCGACCGGCGACAGGAGCGACCGGCAATCAGTGTCTGGGACGCCTCCGGAATCTTCAGCGAGGTGCAACTCGCGACGGTCGGCGCTGGTGATCCGTCGGCACGCACGCTGCTTCTCCTGTACGCGGCCGATCTCGCCTACCGCGTGCGCGCGGAGATCAAACCGGCGCTCGATGCCGGACGGCTGGTCATCGCCGCTCCCTACGTGGACACAGCCATCGCCCTTGGTCATGCCACGGGACTCGATGCAGGGTGGGTGTCTCGAATACTGTCGTTCGCACCTGTGCCCTTGCGGCGTGAATTGATCGAGGCACCACCAGAAGACGCCATCGGCGACCGCAGAGGCCTTGTCGAGTTCTGTTGTCGTCAACTCTTCGGAGACGACGAGCTGACACGCCTCGATCTGATTGCGCGAACGAATGCGCAACTCCGCCGACCGTAGCGAGTCGACGAGCGACGGGCGACGGGCGACGGCGTGCTACAGCGCGAACTGGAAGCGCGTCACCGTACTCCAGAAAGGTTTGCTGGACGATGTCGGGCTCCGCTGCGCGTCTTCAAGCTGCTCGCGAATGCCGTTAAGCTGAATCTTCACGAACCGGTTGGCATAGTAGGTCACACCAATCGTGATCACCTTATCGTCGCTCGGCAGAATCGTTTCGGCTCGCGAGTTGCGAAACGGAATGTCGACACCGGCTTTGCTGTCGAACAACAGGCGGTCGAAACGTGCAGCGAGCTCAATCGCGCCTACGCCGCCGCGGCCAAGACCCTTCTTCCGCGCCTCGACCGGACGGACTTTCCTTTCGCCGGTCAGGACCCAGCTACCAAGCACATAGTAGGCACGGCCACGCGCGGCCGGCAGATCCTGATCGCCGAGCCCCTGATCGAGTCGGGTGTCTGACACGAACATGTACTCGGCGCGAGCGCCTGCCGGCCCCTTCGTCCAATCGAAGTCGACACC
This sequence comes from Vicinamibacterales bacterium, assembly GCA_040081555.1. GTDB lineage: Bacteria > Acidobacteriota > Vicinamibacteria > Vicinamibacterales > CAVVIG01 > CADEEX01. The sequence continues at coordinate 708 of JBEBGG010000084.1, read as the reverse complement.
CATGCGACGGCGTGTACCCTTCACAAAAACCGAATCGAAAAAGGTGTAATTGGACAAGACAGTCCGACCGCGAAGGCCGTTCGGGAGAACAGAAGCGTCGGACAACTCCGTGGTGGCAAACGAACCACCGATTTCCGCTTCGCCCTTCGTGCTCTTCCGCGTGAATGGCTGAACGGCGGCGCGCCCGGCAAACGTCAGGTCACCGCCGGCCATCTTGCTCGAGCGCGAGTTCTCGCCGTCCTGCCGGAAGCCGCCGATCGAGTAGTTCAGGCGCCGGCCGTAGAACCGTCCATGTACTGCTGCGCCGATATCGCGCCCCGGCGAGAGATAGTCGCCGCCAAGCGATCGGTTCACAAAGTCGAGATTCGATTCGCCGCTCGTTTGGTCGAGCCCGAACGGGACCTTGAAGTTGCCGGCGCGCACCTGGAAGGCGTCGCTGATGTTGGCCTCGACCCAGACGTCCTTCCACTGACTCTTCTGGGGCTTGCCACTATGGTCGACGTTCAGACGTTCGGAGAACTCGCGCTCGATACTGAACTGGATCTTGCGGAACAGTTCACCGTCGACGCCGGCGCGGGCGCGATGCAACTGCCACGTCTGAAAATCGACCGGTTCGTCGCCGGGGTTGCGCCAGTCCTGCTGAATCTTGACGCCGAAATCCAACCGCAGATTCCGGCCGGCGCGCACCGATGGATGATCCCTCCACAC
>JBEBGG010000246.1:0-4162 GCA_040081555.1 Vicinamibacterales bacterium | reverse complement strand
TGACCTGGACGACGGCGCTGGTTAGTCGTTTCCCGGTCGGCACGTGGAGGAACTCGTTCGGCCCGTGCGCGCTCGATTCGGGGCCGAGGAGGCCGGTGATCAGGTACTGCGCCTTGGGGAACTTCTCGCCCAGCATCGCCATGAACGGGATCGCCGTGTCGGGACGTACGAAGCACGCATAGGGCTCCCCTTTCGCGGCCGCGTGCGTCATCTCCGGTCCGTAATCCGACGTGCCGCCGGAGGGCACCGTCGCCGCCGAGATCAGCCCCGGAAATCGCACCGCCCGGAAGTCGACGCGTGGCGTGACATCGACCGACAGCTGCTTGTAGTGGCGCGCGTAATAGCGCCCGAGCTCCTCGCAATACAGCTTGTTGCAGCCGTACATGGTGGTGGGATGCGGGTAGTCCTCCTCACGCACACGCCCAACGCGAGACTTGGTCTGCACGTCGGGCAGGCCGTAGGCCGCAATCGACGAGGGATAGACGAAGACCACGGGCCGGCCGTGCGACTCCCCTTCACGCTGCGCGAACTCGAGCAGATTGAGCGTGCCGCCGACGTTGACCTGGTGCGCGGCGAGCGGGGTGAACTCTGACCTGGTCGACAGCAGTGCCGCGAGGTGGAAGATGCACTCCACCTCGAACTCCGCCAGCATGCGCTCGAGCAACTGCGGGTCGTTGATCGAACCAGTGAATTCCCGCCGCACGAGACGTGCCAGGCTAGCGTCGAGCGGATTGACGTCAAGAGTGATGATGCCGGTGTCAGTCGCGGCGAGGCCGGTGATCAGCGCGTGGCCGATCTCACCGCCTGCGCCGGTGATCAGGACAACAGGTGTGCGCACCGCTGGATTGTACGGTGAATCCCAGGCCGTCTGAAGTCAGCCTCCACCAACGCGCTATGCGGGCATCTCGCGCTCGGCCGCACCCTCCAGGGCGCCCCAAGTCCCCGGGTCCTGACAGAGGAGCGTGCTCAGATACAGCGCGACATCCTCCTTCGGGAACTTCGCGGCGATCGCCGCCACGCCCGCCGGCACCTTCGCCGCGTCCGGCTTGACCTCATCATCCTGAATCAGGCCGTTGTCGTGACTGATACCGAGGGCGTCAAGGAACGCGCCCATCATGACGCGCTGCTCCGCCAGGTGGTAGACGATGAGCGTGCGTGCGGCCATGGCGTCAGGCAACGACACCATGCTCGCCAGGTGCTTGGCCTTGCGGTCGACGTCGAGCCCAAGCACGAACTTCGGACGAAACTTCTTCTGCTGTGAAATCAGGAGCACGGCCTGGATCTGGTCGTCAGTGGCCTGCTCGTCGAGCCAGAACGCCCGCGCGGCGTCGAGCCGCTGCGACGGCGTCATGCGTTTCCAGAGACGGGAAGGGGTCAGGGTCGATTCGGACATAATAGTGATTATGCACAAACGCGTTGGCGTCGCTGCCCTCGTGGCCACCGTGGCCCTTGCAGCCAGCGTGCTCCTCCACTCGCAGTCGTCCGGTGTGCATCCGGTCAGTGGTCGGCGCTTCGCGCCTGTGATGGGGTACCAGGGCGCCGACTGGCTCGATCGCAGCGAGCGGGTCGAGGAGGAGAACCCTGACCTGGCGTTGTCGGCTCTCAAGATCGCCCGTGGCGCCACTGTGGCTGACGTCGGCGCCGGTTCCGGCTACATGTCGGTCAAGTTGGCGCGGATCGTCGGCCCCACCGGGAAGGTGTACGCCAACGACATTCAGCCGCAGATGATTGAACTCCTTCGGAAACGCTTGGCGCGCGAGCAGATCACCAATGTCGAGCCGATCCTCGGTGGGCCGGACGACCCGCGGTTGCCAGAAGGGGCGATCGACCTGATTCTGATGGTCGACGTCTACCACGAGTTCCAGGCTCCGCAGGTCATGCTGCGCAAGATGCGCGCCGCACTGACACCGGGTGGCCGACTCGTGCTTCTCGAATATCGCAAGGAAGACCCGTCGATCCCCATCATCTTCGAGCACAAGATGAGCGTGAGCGAAGCGAAGCTCGAGGTCGAGGCCGAAGGCTTCGTGCTGTCGCGGGTCGAGGAAATGCTCCCACGGCAGCATCTGCTGGTCTTTACCCGGACCTAGATTGATCTAGCATCCGCCTCCAGCGCCCAGCATCCGCCCCGTGCTCTTCACCGAACCCCAGTTTCTCTTCCTCTTCCTCCCGCTGCTGCTGGCTCTGTACTTCGTGCCGCCGCTCTGGCGGACGATCCGTGATGGACGATCGACGCACGCCGGTTATGCCAACTGGCTGCTGCTCATCGCCTCAGTCATCTTCTACTCCAGAGGCGGCGGGCCATTCACGTGGCTGATGCTCACCTCGATCGCGTTCAACTACGGCATGGCCATCGCCGTCGACCGCGCGCACAGCATCTCGGCGGCTCGCGCGAGGACGCTCGTCGGTATGGCCGTGGCCATCAACTTGGGCGTCCTCGGTTGGTACAAGTACGCGAACTTCTTCGCCGACAACCTCAACCTGCTTCGCGGGTTCTGGGGCGCTGGGCCGATCACGCTGAAGAAGGTGGCCCTGCCGATCGGCATCTCGTTCTTCACCTTCCACGCCATTTCCTACGTGCTGGATGTGTACCGCCGAACCGCCTCTGCGCAGAAGAGCCCAGTGCACGCTGCGCTGTACATGCTGCTCTTTCCGCAGCTCATTGCCGGTCCGATCATTCGCTACCGCGAGATCGCCGATCAACTGGCCACACGTACGGTCGGCATCGAGGATGTCGCCGAGGGCATCCGCCGCTTCGTCATCGGCCTGGGCAAGAAGATGCTCATCGCCAATATCGTCGCCGTCCCCGCCGATCGCATCTTTCAGATGCCACCGGCGCAGCTGACGGCGACCTACGCCTGGCTCGGCATCACGTGCTACACGCTGCAGATCTATTTCGATTTCTCCGGCTATTCCGACATGGCGATCGGGCTCGGCCGCATGTTCGGGTTCCGCTTCCCCGAGAACTTTCGCTGGCCGTACATCGCCGACACCGTTCAGGACTTCTGGCGACGCTGGCACATCTCGCTCTCTTCATGGTTTCGCGACTATGTGTACGTATCGCTTGGCGGTAACCGCGGCACACCGCGGCGGACCTACGGCAACCTGATTGCGGTGTTCTTTCTGTGTGGGCTCTGGCACGGTGCCAGCTGGAACTTTGTCATCTGGGGCTTGTTCCACGGCGCCTTCCTCGTCATCGAGCGGCTTGGCATCGGGACGTTCGTGCGTGGCGCGCCTCGAGTGCTGCGCCACGCCTACGTACTGCTGGTCGTCATGGTCGGGTGGGTCTTCTTCCGTGCCGACACGTTTGCGGGCGCGACGGCATTTCTCGTCGCCATGTTTGGTGGTGGCCAGGGAGAACCGACGGCCCTCACGATGGGCTTCTATCTGACGCCGGAGCTGCTGCTGGCGCTTGCGGCGGGGGTCATCGGCTCGATGCCGGTGGTGCCAGCGCTGCGCCGTTGGCAGGAGTCGTTGGTCAGTAGCGCGGTTCGGTTCGGTGTCGACTCGGCCGCCACCGCGCTGCTCATGGCCGTGCTCTTTACGGCGGTCATGCAGCTGGCAGCCAACACCTACAACCCGTTTATCTACTTCCGCTTCTGATGCGCCGCCTCTCCAACGCTCTGCTCGTCGCGCTGTTCCTGGTGGCCGTCTGGATTCCGCTCGGCATCAACATCGCCGGTGTCGACGGCGCCGACGCGGGCGCCGAGAACCGCACGCTGAACGAGTGGCCGGTCCTCGATGGCTCGCTCGACTCCATCGGCCGGTTCGGCAACAGGTTCGGCCACTGGTTCGACGATCACTTCGGCCTGCGCGGGCGGCTCATCCGCTGGTACGGCATCACGCGATACCACTGGATGGGCGTCAGCCCCTCCCCCACAGTCACCATCGGTCGCGACGGCTGGCTGTTCTACAACGAGGATGGCGGCCTTGATGACTACGTGAGCGAGACGCCCCTCACCGATGCCGCATTGACCGACTGGCGTACGATGATCGTCAAGGCGTCAGCGTGGTCCCGGGCCCGTGGCATCACCTACCTCTTCACGTTTGCGCCAGACAAATACACGATCTACCCGGAGACGTTTACGCCAACCATCGCCAGGCTCTCGCCGGTGTCGCGCGCCGACCAGGTGATCTCGGCGACCGCTGACACCGGAGTGGTCCT
>JBEBGG010000245.1:0-4206 GCA_040081555.1 Vicinamibacterales bacterium | reverse complement strand
CAGAAGTCGCTCTCGCCGGCCAACATCATCAACGGCGGATTCAAGCCGTACGAGGCCGACCTCGACAACCCGGCGTTCTACGACCGGTATACGAAGGACGCGGCGCTGCGTCTCACCTGGCAGGCGAACGCGAAGAACAAGATCGCCATCAACGCCGACGTGCAGGACTACTGCTGGTGCTACAGCTACTTCATCAACAACCCGGAAGCGGCGTGGGACTTCCACGTGTATCCGAACAACAACTGGATGGCGACGTGGAACTACACGGCGACCAACCGGCTGCTCATCCAGGGGGGCGTGTCGCTTCGTCAGGACCGGCAGTTCAATGGCATCCCGAAGCTCCCGGACGGGTCGACCAACACCGCGATCCCGATTCTGGACCTGAACACGGGCGTGGCCTATGGCTCGCGGTACGTGTCGACCGGCATTGTGGGTGACACGGAATGGGGCGACATGGGCAACCAGTACGCCTACCAGACCAAGCTGGTGGCGTCGTATGTGACCGGCTCGCACTCGATCAAGGTCGGCCAGCAGTCGATGACGGGCTTCAACGGCATCGTGAGCACGGGGCCCCTCTATCCCTACCAGTACATCCTGCGCGGCTCGACCCCGGTGCAGATCAAGCAGGGGGCCTACCCGCATCATCAGGAAGGCCGGCTGAAGTATCAGTGGGGCTTCTACGGGATGGACACCTGGACGATCAACAACCTGACGTTGAACCTGGGCCTCCGGGTCGACCTACTGAATGGCTACAACCCGCCGCAGACGCGTCCGGGCGGCCCGTTCCTCGGCGAGCTGAAGTTCGGGCTGGTGGAGAACGTGCCGAACTGGAAGGACATCAGCCCCCGCCTGGGCTTCGCGTGGAACGTGTTCGGCAACGGCAAGACGGCCATCAAGGCGTCGTACGGCAAGTACGTCAACTACGAGACGACCGGCCTGACGAAGCTGACGAACCCGGCCAACGCGCTGGTGGCGAACACGACCCGGTCGTGGAACGACGCCAACAACAACTTCATTCCGGACTGCGAGCTGACCAACGGGGCGGCCAACGGGGAGTGCGGGGCCTACGACAACCGGGCCTTCGGCACCTCGGTGATCAACACGCGGTTTGCCCCCGATGTGACGGCGGGCTGGAACGTGCGTCCGAAGAACGAGCAGATCTCGGCGGTGCTCCAGCAGGAGCTGCGTCCGGGCCTCGGACTGACGGCGGGTTACTACCGCACCTGGTATGGCAACAAGACCATCACGGACAACCTGAAGGTGACGCCCGCTGACTACACGCCGTTCTGCGTGACGGCGCCCACGGATGCGCGGCTGCCGGGCGGCGGTGGCTACCAGGTCTGTGATTCCTTCAACGTGAACCCGGACAAGTTCGGCCAGGTCGACAACTACGTCGTGCGCGACAACGACCTCACGGAAGTGTTCCAGGGCGTCGACATCGGCGCGAACTGGCGCTTTGGCAAGGGCGGGCTGTTGAACGGCGGCGTCTCCTTTGGCAAGACCGACTTCGACAACTGCTCCGTGCCCGACGTGCCGACCCAGTTCTGCAAGTTCACGTGGACATGGGCGGGCCAGACGCAGGCGAAGGCGCAGGTCGCCTACCCGCTGCCGAAGGACTTCAAGGTCTCCGGCACCTGGGTGAGTGGCCCCGGCATTCAGCAGCAGGCCACCCTCGCCTACACGTCGGCGGCCATCGCGGCGTCGCTCGGTCGGCCGTTGGCCGGCGGCGTGTCGGCCACCACGGTCACGATTCTGACGCCGCAGTCGCAGTTCGAGAACCGGTATAACCAGTTCGACGTGCGCTTCAGCCGGTTGTTCAAGGTCCGGCAGCTGCGGATCGAGCCCCGGTTCGACGTCTACAACCTGACCAACTCGGCGTCCGTGATCGGCAACCTCGCCGGGTACGGGGCGGCGTGGTTGCGGCCGACCGACATCTTGACGGCGCGCCTGATCAAGTTCGGTGTGCAGGTCGACTTCTAGTCAGCACCGACCGGCCGTCGCTGGCGGCCGGTCGGTTTAGTTCGGGGTCTCGACGCGGCGAAAGACAAGCGCGTTTACGACCCGCACGCAGTGACGGCGGCCATGGTCATCCTCCCCTCGGAGGCGTACCATGGCCGCACCTGTATTTGCTGCATGTTCTCGCCGACGCCGGTCGAAGAAATTCGAGACGCTAGGCGACAGTTCATCCGACTAGCAGGTGGTCCGACGAATCCAGCAAAGGATTCTGGTTCGTCCAGAAGCGTCGCGATGACGCGATCCGTCGGAGCGCTAGCGCCCCAGGTAGAAGCCGCCGCCGCCGAGCAGAATCACGACGAGCACGATGAGCAGAAGCGTATTGAGGTTCATTGTGGAGACCTTTTCTAGGGAGAGAGAACGTTGGAGTCGTCCTAGGCGTGCAGGATGTCGGTGAGCCCTGAGTGGACTTTGAGACCATCCGTGTAGTCGATGAGCCCGAGCCGTTGAAACTTCTTCATGAAGAAGTTCACGCGCGAGCGCGTCGTGCCGATCATTCTCGCCAGCGTCTCCTGGGAGATGGTCGGAACAGCCCTCGCCGGGACGTCGTGCTTGCCATACCGGGCCAGCAACAGCAGTGCCCGGGCCAGCCGTTTCTCGCTGGAGTTGAACAGCTGGTCGACCAGATCCTGCTCAGCGCGGATGCTCCGCGCCAGCATGTGGGCAATGAAGCGATCTGACAGTGCATGCTTCTCGCGCAGGAGGTGGACCATCTGGTCCTTGTCAATGCACAGGATGCTGCTGTCGGCGGTCGCCGTGGCACTGCCCATGCGGACGGGTTGAGCCGCCAGGCATCCTTCGCCAAAGAAGTCACCCGGGCCCAGCATGGCCACGATTGCCTCCCGGCCGGTTTCCGAAAGCACTGAGAGCTTCACGGAACCCTTCTGGATATACATGACGTGCTCGCAGGCGTCGCCTTGCCTGAAGATCACATCAGCTCGGCGATACTCCACGATCTTCCTGTCGAGACCCGCTGAATCCAGAAACGCCTGTGCTTTGAACCCTGCCGCGTCTCGCCTGCCCTTCGTAGCGTGACCCTCCGCAAGGCGGGCCCCGCTTAGTCCGAGGAGGGCGCTCGAGGCGACGCCTGCCGCGAAGATTGGATTGGGGACGGATTTGTTCAGATGCATGACACGAACAGAACGCATCGTTCGTGCCAGCTCTTGGCAGGTCGAGAACCGGGGTTAACACCGTTTCGCGTCGCTTATTTATCAGATGAAAGCGGGCGCCGCGGAGTTGTTCAGGACCCAGTGAAGGAAACAACGGCACGGCGCTACCGTTTTGCGGTAACTCGATGTCCTTTTGTGCACACTCTCAACACCGCTTGGTCTGGTAGAAAGTCACCAGATGCCGAAGCCACCGCTCCCATCATCAGACGACCACGCCGGCGCAGTGACGATGCCAAAGCAGGGTGAAGGCGTCCGCCACGATGCCGAGCACGACCGCCAACAGGCGGAGAGCGGGCGCGAACTGGCAGAGGATAGCCGGCAGGCGCAAGAGCGTTTGCGGGAGGTCAGCGAAACGGCGCGGGCGGCCGGAGAGGCAGCGCGGCTCGCTGCGGAAGCGGCGCGGGCCGCGAGCGAGGAGGCCCGGCTCGCCGCCGAGGCCGCCCGTCACGCAGCCGTTGACGCGGTGCGCGCCACGGCAGAATCGTTGAGCGCGACGCTCGAACACATGAAGCTCGTTGAGCAGATGCGGCAGACGCTTCGTGACATCAAGAGCGTCGGCCCGACCGACTCTAACTAGTAGCCACTGGATCGTCTACGTGTTCCTGTGCGCCGCCGCATGGCCGCGCGCTTGCAGTCTAGTGAACCAGAACGCCGGCGCCATCCGAGTCGTCGCACCCCGATATCAAGCGACGACAACGCGACGACCTGACTGGAGCACACCGTGCATCACTTCAAACCGTGGTTGAGTTTCATCGATGCGGTCAACGTCAGAGATGGCGCCTTTGCGCTCGAGGGGATGGACGTGCGGAACACGGCTGAAGAGCAGCTGGGAACCGTGCACGGTCTGATGGTGAACTCTGTCTCCGGTCGACCGCGCTACCTCGTGGTCGACGCCGACGGGTGGCTTTCGTCGAAGCAGTTCCTGGTCCACGTTGACCAGGCTCGTCTCGAGGCAGGCCGCCACGCGTTCATCGTCTCACTCTCTGCCGACGAGGTCAGTCGCCTCCCTGGTGTCGACACTGAT
>JBEBGG010000244.1:0-4284 GCA_040081555.1 Vicinamibacterales bacterium | reverse complement strand
CGCTGGAGCCGGCACATGACTTCTCGGGGCGCTTCGAATTCGCCGTTCCAGCACTAGCCCACGAAGCCGCCGCAGTGAACGACATCAAACGGCACAAGCGCTTCACCGTGGTCATCGGCAACCCCCCATATGCTGGGCATTCGGCGAACGCCAGTGTCGACGACGACGGAGAGCCGACCCACATTGGCAGGCTGCTGCGGAGCTACTTCGACGTTGCCGGAACCCCACTTGGTGAGCGCAACCCGAAATGGCTCCAGGACGACTACGTCAAGTTTGTCCGGCAAGCTCAGTTCTGGATAGACGCCACAGGCACCGGGGTTTTGGGTTTCATTACCAACCACGGTTACCTGGACAATCCGACGTTTCGCGGAATGAGGGAGAAACTGAGTAAGACATTTGCCCGGATTGCCTTTCTGGACCTTCACGGCAACTTAAACAAGCGCGAACGCACGCCGGAGGGGCGTCCGGACGAGAACGTTTTCGATATTCAACAGGGTGTGGCAATCGGAATCTTCGCACGGTCGTCTCGCGATGCCTCCCGTCGCGTAACTCATGGTGACCTTTGGGGCGAGCGAGCGGCCAAGTACCAGGCGCTACTGAAGGGCTGCCCCGGCTTACACCGTGCCGATCTCCCGGTCGATTCCCCAAACTACCTATTCGTCGCACAAGACACTGCTCTTGGCGACGAGTATCGCCGCGGAATTCCGATCCCAGCCGTAATGCCTGTCAACACTGTTGGAATTGTTACCGGCCAAGACGCCGAAACGATCGGATTTGGCCGCCACGATGCTGAGGAACTGGCGAAACGGCACGAGCTCCCTCCGACCTGCGTTCAGCCGACGTTATACCGGCCGATGGATCGCCGCTTCATCGTCTACTCGCAGAAAGTCGTTACTCGCCCTCGGGAAGACGTGATGCGGCATATGCTCGCTGGGCCGAACGTCGGACTGATTACGACGCGATCGACGAAGGACATGTGGGATGCGTACGTCACGGGTTCTTTGTCGGGCCACAAGACATGCTCCGCTTACGACATTAACTACATGTTTCCCCTGTATGTGTATGAGCGTTCCTTGGGTCTGAGCGGGAAGAGGATTGGTGGCGACAATGACCTAATACAACAGCCGAATTTCGATAGGAGGTTTCTCAAGTCTCTCGCAACGACCTTACAGCTCAACGAGAACGGTGAACATGGTGTGCCCACCGGCCTGACGCCGGAGGCCATCTTCCATTACGCCTACGCGGTGTTTCACAGTCCCGGCTACCGGAGCCGCTACGCGGAGTTTCTGAAGAGTGATTTCCCCCGCCTGCCGTTGACCGGGAGTCTGAAGTTGTTCCACGCGCTCGCCCGGCTCGGCGGCGAACTCACCGCCCTGCACCTGCTGGAATCGCCGAAGCTCGCCGAGCCCATTACCGAATTCATCGGTGGCCGGAACCCCGAGGTCGAGAAGGTCTCGTGGGTCAGGAACACCGTGTGGATCGACAAGGCCCAGACCACCGGCTTCAAGGGGTGTCCCGGGGAAGTGTGGAACTTCCACATCGGCGGCTACCAGGTTTGCGAGAAGTGGCTCAAGGACCGCAAGGGTCGAACGCTCTCCAAGGACGACATCGCCCACTACCAGAAGATCGTCGTCTCTCTTGCCGAGACCATACGCCTGATGAAGGAGATCGACGAAGTCATCGAGCAGCACGGCGGCTGGCCGGGGGCGTTCCAGGCAAGCGCCTACCCAAAGGAAGAAACGAGGCCGTTGCTCAAGGTGGCTGAGCCCAAAGGCGAGTACGGACAGAAGGACTGAGGCGCAGGATCCGTCATGAACTACCCGTTCCGCCACGTCTCGATCAGGGTCCCATGGCACGACACGGGGTGGGACGGTCGTGTTTGCGCTGCACCCCGATTGAACGGTTCGTGCCTCAAGCTCAAGCGCATTGCGGAGGGCCGCGACGACCCGGCCGAGGAAGCCGTGGCTGGCAAGCGCCTCGATGAACTGCCCCAAGCCAAATGGCCGGCGTGCGCGGCCGAGCGGATGGGGTTCATGGCGCCGTTCGAATACGTGCGGATGGCCAACCATCCTTACAACCGCGGCCCAGAGACGAGTCACGGTCATTTCAAGCCAACGCCGCTGCGTCACCCCCCGTATTCGGCGGCCGTGGTGCCGTTCGCATGGTTGCTGCGCGAAGCAATGGAGACGCTCGGCGAAGAGCACGCGCTCGATGTTCAGGCGGAGCGCGAGCCGGATCTCGGCTTCAAGACGCAGTGGGTGCAGGAGCATCTCAATCAGACCGCGCTGCTCGACTGCTTCGCTGGCCACATCAAGCCCGAGCAGTCGCTCTGCTTTTTCTACGCCAAGCAGGTGCCGTTCGTGGAGGACACGGCTGGCGGCCGCATCCTGATCGGCGTCGGGCGCGTGCTGCACGTCGGCGCGGCGCAGGAGTACGCGTACACCACAAAGGATCTCGAGGGAAAGCTGCGTTCGATGCTGTGGGAGCGAATGGTCCAGCACTCCATCCGCCCCGACTTCAAGGACGGCTTCCTGCTGCCGTATCACGCCGCCATCGCCAGGGCGCTTGAGGACCAGGACTTCGATCCGGCCGAGATCGCGGCTCTGTCGCCTGCTGACCGGTTGCTCGAGTTTTCCCACGCCTCGCAACTGGTCAGCCACGACGGCGCGATCGCCTCACTGCTCGCGTGTGCCGGATCACTACGCAAGGCAACAGGCGTCCTGCCGGGGCCCTGGGAGCAGTGCCTACAGTGGATCGATGCGCGGCTTGGCGAGCTGTGGACGGCGCGGGGACCGTGCCCCGGACTGGGCGCGGCGCTATCGGCGTTCGGGCTGGAATCGGCGACCTTCGTCGCCCGCGCGCTGGCCGAGAAGGCCGGCGACAACGCGGACCCGTGGCCGCTGGTGGACAAGATGTTCGCGGAACCCGCGAAGGTTCTGCCGGCGCCGCTAGTGAAGGGGGTCGGCAAGACGCTTGCCGCCAAGTGGTCGCGGCGGCCTGACGAGCGCCGCGCGTTGCTCAAGCTCGCCAGCCGCTTCGAACTGACGCGAGAGCAGGCGACGACGCTCTACGTCCAGGAGGAACGCGACAAGGCTGGCATCGACGCCACCGACAAAGCCATCCTCGCCAACCCCTACCTGCTCTACGAGCTGACGCGCCTCACGAACGACCCAGTCAGCGTCTGGACCGTCGACCGCGGCGTCTTCCCGGATGCGGTGATTCGCGAGACGCATTCCCTGCCCGAGCCTAGTGCGCTCGACACCGGGACGGATGCGCGGCGGGTGCGCGCCCTTTCGATCAAGGTTCTCGAAGACGCGGCCTCCGCCGGGAGTACCCTGCTGCCACAGGCACATGTGGTGCTGGGGATCCGGAGCCTGGCACTCCAGCCAGCCTGCGACGTAGACGCCGACCTCATGAACGTCGCCAAGGACGGCTTCGACGACGCGGTCGCTGAGGTCGCCATGGCCAACGGGGCGCCAGCCCTGCAGCTCGGACGGCTTGGCGAGATGGGGGCTGTGATTCGTTCGGCGGTCGAGAAGCGCTTCGGCGGCAAGCGACTCGTCGTCGAGGCGGACTGGCGCAAGCTGCTTGATGCGCACCTTGCCACGCAGGTGACAGGGCGGCCCGATGAACTCGAGGAGAGCGCCCGCGCTGAGAAGACCGCGGCGCTCATGGAGCTGGCCGAGGCGCGGGTGTCGGTGCTGATTGGACCGGCGGGTACGGGCAAGACCACACTACTCTCGGTGTTGTGCTCGCACCCGAAGATCGAGGCAGGGGGCGTCCTGCTGCTCGCGCCCACCGGCAAGGCGCGCGTGCGGATGGAGCAGTCCACCAGGGGCCTCAGGCTCAAGGGCTACACCATCGCGCAGTTCCTGAGCCCGCACCGCTACGACGGCTCGACCGGACGTTATCGTCTCTCGGAGCAACCCACCGAGGCTGGTGCCCACACGGTCATCATCGACGAGGCCTCGATGCTCACCGAGGAGATGCTCGCGGCTCTCACCCAGGCCCTCAAAGGTGTGCATCGGCTGCTACTTATTGGCGACCCCCGCCAACTGCCACCGATCGGGGCCGGGCGGCCCTTCGTCGACATCGTGAAGAGGCTGGCTCCGGAGGGGGTGACCGAGCGGTTCCCGCGCGTCGGAGCCGGGTACGCCGAGCTGACCATCCGCCGCCGGCAGGCCGGAGAGGATCGCGAGGACCTGCAGCTCGCCGAGTGGTTCAGCGGTTCGCCCATCGCGCCGGGCGAGGACGACGTGTTCGACACGGTGCTCCGGACCGGGC
>JBEBGG010000243.1:0-4337 GCA_040081555.1 Vicinamibacterales bacterium | reverse complement strand
GCAGCGTGCCGCACAGCGCGCCGAGGCGCGCCGGGCGCGCGGCCCTGCCGATGGGCCGGAAGACCGCAACCTCGCCGAACGGTGTCTCGTCAGCCTGAACGCTGGTCCGCCGCTCGTTCCCAGCGCCTACAACAACAACATTCAGCTTCTGCAGACGCGCGGGCATGTGGCGATCTTCAGCGAGATGATTCACAACTTCAGGGTTGTCTCGACGGAGGGGGGGCCTAGACTCTCTCCGAGGGTCCAGCAGTGGATGGGCGATTCGCGCGGACATTGGGACGGCGACGCCTTCGTGATTGAGACAACCAACTTCCGGAAGGACAGTGCCTACCGGGGCGCGAGCGAGGCGCTCCGCATCGAGGAGCGGTTCACGCGTGTCGGTCCTAAGACGCTCATGTACGACTTCACGGTCGAGGATCCAGGCACGTGGGTCCAGCCGTGGCGCGGGCAGATACCCATGACGCTCCTTGACGACAAGCTCTACGAGTACGCCTGTCACGAGGGAAATCAGGCCATGACCAACATGCTTGCGGGAGCGCGGGCCGAGGAGGCGGCGGCCCGAAAGTAGACCAGACGACTGTAGGAGTTTACATGCCGCTGTACGAGTACCAATGCCTCGCGTGCGGGGCGCGCGTTGAAGCTCTGGTCCGGGGTGACGCCGAGGTTACTTGTCCCACATGCCAGTCGTCGAATCTTCAGCGCATCACGTCTCTTTTCGCCGTGAGCTCAGAGGGCACCAGACAGGTCAATTTGGCGGCGGGCCGAAAACACCAGGCCAAGACGAGTCGCGATAAGAAGATCGCTGACGCAGAGGCGATGCACCACGACCACGATCACTGAGTATCTGCCGCCGTCAGGCCATCGCCCTCCAGACCAGTAGGAGGCTCACGCTGATGCCGACGAGTTGAAGCCAAAGCTCGGTGGCGTCTCGCAGAAAGACGACGGCGGCACCCAATAGGGCTGCCGCTGCTAGCAGGCAGTACCAGTACAGTTCTTCGACCTCCACATCGACGCCGCGGGCGCCCGCGCGGCGCCGAACTGATTCGATAATCGTATTGGCAGTGTCGCGGTCGGAGGAGCGCCCGAGGTCGATATAGGCGCCGCGCCCGGCGGTCGCGATGGCGAGAAGTGATCGACGGTCGAGCACTGAGTGTACTGGCGCTTGTTGATCCACTCGCAAAGCGCGACCGGCCTCGCGTTTGGCCTCCGGAATATAGCCGCCGCCTTCGGTGCCGACACCGACGGTGTAGATCGGGATGTTACGCGCGCGCGCAAGACCAATCGCCTTCGCTATTTCCCCGCTCCACGCTTGCCCGTCAGAAATGAGCACGAATGCCTTGCTGTTGGCCGATTCGCCATTCAGCTCCGCATCCTTCTCGATCAACCGGGTTCCCCAGTAGATACCCAGCTCGATATTGGTGTCCCATGTCGTGTCGTCCTTGAGCGAAAATGGCGACGAGTCCTGCAGGTGGTCGAGAAAGAAGAAGAACGTATTCGGGTCGCGGGTCAGCCTGACCTGCGGGGCGGCAATGCGTGCAAACAGCGCCAGAGCGAGGCGGTCGTCTTTCCATTGCAGCGATTCGGCCAGGACGCGGAGGAACGTCATCGACCGCCGCCAGCGGTTCGGCGCGACGTCCTTGACGTGCATCGAGGCCGACCCGTCCTGGAGGACGATCAGGTCCACTCCGGCGGTGAGCAAGCGCTTTACCGACGTGCGAGGACGGGCGGTTGCAGTGATAGTGAGCGCAAGCGCCACGACCAGGCATAGCCAGAATGGCCATCCGCCAAGTGCTGTGTGGCGCTCGCGCACGGGCACGGTCCGACGTTTAGCAAGACGTCGCACATCGCTTCGCCACGTGACCATCCGCCGCAGCCACAACGGGAGCAGCGCAAGCGGCAGCAACAGCAACCACAGGTATGCCGGGTGACCGAACTCGAGTGTCCCTCCGCCCGGCAGGGAGATCACAGCCCCTAGCCCTTGCGCTTCTTGGTGTCGCCGGCGGCAGATGAGGGGCGTTGCTGGCGCTCTTCCTTCTGATGGGGGATGATGACCTTGAACGCTCCCATATCGGAAGTCGCGGCCTCGGCGCCTGGAAGACCGTGAATGGTCTGAGCGACGGCGGAGGATGACGACTTTACGGCATCTGTACGACGCTTCCGCGCCAAGCCCTCACGCCGGCGTGCCACGAATTCGTAGTTATATGCGGCGTTCACAAGGGCTGGATTGCGTTTGAGCGCCTCCAAATACTGGTTTCCAATATCCAGCAGCCGATCCGCCGCGTCGGAACCCTCGCCGTCGAGCTCAAGACGCCGGTAGGCCGCGTTGGCTGCCAGCAGCATGGTGGCTGGATCGTCACCGGCTGCTGCCCCCGCAGCGTTCCGCTCTGCCGCCAGTGATGCGTAGTCGCGCTGCCAATAGTGCGACTGCGCCCGATGCGCCCTTGCGGCAGATCTCAAGCCGGCGTTCCAGGGGAAGCGCGCAATCGCCGTTGACGTCTCCAGTTCCGCGAGCGCAGTGACGTTTGTCTCGTACCGCATTAAGAGGAGTTCGCGCTGCCCGGCAATGAGACGCTGCTCTAAGCGTCCGCTCCGCCACAAGGCTGCGCCTGCAGCGAGACACACTAGCGCGAGTACCACCCATACGAATCTCGACTTCATCTCACCCCTCATCATGGGAACGTCGTGAACCTGGGGACTGCCAGCTTGAGGATCAGCCCGGCCGTCCACAGCGCGCCGGCGGCCAAGGCGAAGATCTCGAACGTCGGCTGTCGCACCGCGTAGGTTTTGACAGAGATCGTCCCGGCCGAGCGCTGGTCGATCTCGCTAATGGCCCGGATGACGTCGGCTTCGTTCGAGGCCGCAAAGAACCGTCCACCCGTCTTCTCGACGGCCGGTTTCCAAATGTTGTCGGGAATCGATTCTCCCAGCTTCTTCCCCTGGTTCGTGCGGACTAGATAGACCGGGATCTTCGCGGCCACGGCGGCCGACAAGATCTCGGCCAACGTCGCGCCGCGCGACGTCACCTGGGTGTCTTCGCCATCGCTGAAGATCACCATCGCGTTGCCGGCCGCGTCGAGGAAGTCGAACGCCCGAAACAATTGTGTCCCTTGGTCGATTGCGCGACCAATGGCCGTGCCGCCATCCGGGAACCGCATGTACTCACCCCAGTCGCCGATGAGCGAGATCGCAAGAAGGACGTTGTCGTAGTCGGTGGTAAAGGGCGTAATGACGTAGGCCTCATCCCCGAATTCGATTAGCCCGACTAGGTCTCGATACCGGCCGCCCTTTCGCTGGCGAACGAACACCTCGGCGGCGGCGATCGTCGTGAGAAACGCCGCGTCATTGTCGCCAGGGCCGCCCAACTGCGTGGTGGCAAACGGCAGCATCATGCTGGACGAGGCGTCGAGCAGGATCGCTATGCGTCGGCCAGGGTAGGAGATCTGCTGTTCCGAGACCGACAGCAGCGGGTCGGCCAGCGCCAGCATGAAGCACGGAAGCCCTGCCAGCATGAGCAGCAACGGCAGGTGCCGGATCGCGTTGAAACGGCCCGAGACGAGCAGCGCTGGGACTGCGACAGTGTTTCGTCCTAGTCCCCGACCGCGCAACAGCCGCCACGCCAGGATCATCACCGTGAGAGTCGCAATCGCGATGAGCACGGTCGCCGCCTCGCTGCGGCGGGCCAATAGCAGGTCCACCAGGTGGAGACGCTGCCAATCACCGAAATCTGACCGAAGCTGTTCCCGCAGGGCGGTCAGCTGCGCCATGTCCGAGGATTGAAAATGGTCGCCCGCGCCGAGGCCGCCGAAAACAGTCGGGCGGAAGGGGAGCTCGCCCGAAGGAGGGAGCGCGTCAACGCCTCGCCTGATGCCAGCGCCGGGTCGAGCAGTTCATCGGGGAGCTCGAGGGGGACGCGGTAGCAGGCGTTTGTCAGTGCGGTCAGCGCATGATGAATGCTGTCGAGTTTTTCCCGGCGGTCGCTCTTCAAGGCCGAGGGTCCGTCGTGCCCGGGCTCCGAGGATAGCCGCCGCTCACGCTCGACGGTCTCTGGGGTCACGTCGCTCGACACCGCGACACACACGCCGCCGGCAACGCACAACAGCGATCCTTCCACCGGTGTCGACCGCTGTGCGCCGCGTTGGTTCGGCGGTCGCCCCAGCAGATAGCCTGCAGTGATTCGGACGGCGGCAAGCGCTCGCGCCGTGAGCTCAGGGCTCCACCCTCGCTGGCGCTCGTCACGGATGTCGGCGAACTCGCGCGTCAAGAATTCCAGGGCCTGATCGGTCTCGCCGAGCAAAGCGTAGGTGCAGGCCAGGTTGTAGTAGAGCTGCGGCGCGACC
>JBEBGG010000083.1:0-16013 GCA_040081555.1 Vicinamibacterales bacterium | reverse complement strand
GGTGGTCGTGCCTGACTCGATCATCTCAAGCGCGGCCAGCCTGGTGCCGACGCGAACGAACTCCGGCGAGACCGTCTTGGCTTCCGCCGGAAAGATGTACCTCTGCAGCCAGTCCATCAGCGCCAGGTCGTCGGCCAGGCCCCGATAGAGCACCATCGGCGCGTGGCCGTGGGTATTGATGAGCCCAGGCAAGATCACCTGGTCCCGCGCGTCGATGAGGTCAGCCGCTGTATAGCGCGCCTGAATCGTCTCCGGCGTGTCGACCTCGACAATCCTCTCGCCCTGAATGGCGATCGCCCCTGGCGACAAGACCTGGTGAGCACCGTTCTGGGTGATCACCGTTCCGCCGATGACCACGAGCGAGGCCGGCCGGCGTGGGGGTAGCGCATTGCAGCCGGCGGCGACCAAGAGAACGTGCAAAGCAACGGCGGCGAAGAATGCGCGCATCTGGCCGAAAATTGTATAGTCTCACTCCGTGCCGATCCACATCGTCAACCACCCGTTGGTGCAGGATGCGCTGGTCGACCTTCGAGACAAGCGCACCTCACCCGAGCACTTCCGGCGCGCCGCGAA
Organism: Vicinamibacterales bacterium; assembly: GCA_040081555.1. Taxonomy (GTDB): domain Bacteria; phylum Acidobacteriota; class Vicinamibacteria; order Vicinamibacterales; family CAVVIG01; genus CADEEX01. Next base: position 15,440 of record JBEBGG010000083.1, on the reverse strand, counting down.
CCGCATCAGCGTGCTGCTGGCCGGCGAAGCGTTGAACGACGTCCCGACCAGTGCGGTCACCGTGCAGACACCGCTTGGGCCGGCCGACGGCAAGCGCGTGGCGCCGGACATTACGGTCGTGCCGGTGTTGCGGGCGGGCCTCGGGATGCTGGACGCGGTACTCGAACTCGTGCCCTACGCGCGGGTCGGACACATCGGACTGCAACGAGACGAAGTGACGGCGGCGGCGTCGCGCTACTACTCGAAACTGCCAGACAGCCTCAGTACGAGTTTCGTCTTGATGATCGACCCAATGCTGGCCACCGGTGGCAGCGCCGTCGCGGCCCTGGAACTGCTGGCGGCAGCGGGCGCGACCACGCTGCGCATGATCTGCATCGTCGCCTCACCTGAAGGTATTCACACCGTTGAACGGCACTTTCCGCGCGTCGACATCTACACCCCAGTCGTAGACCGCGGGCTGAACGAGCACAAGTTCATCATGCCCGGCCTTGGCGATTTCGGCGATCGGCTCTACGGCACGAACTAGTCGCCGTACGGGCACCTGACGTAATGCCCGGCTTCAGCCGGGCCACTCGAGGAGGACACACATGACGTCCCCGCACGCCCCGGTGAGCGCACAGCCAGCCTTCTCGCGCGCGCCGAGCCATCGCTGGCGTACCGCGCTCACATCGATCGCGCCCAACAGCATCGCCGTCCGCGGCTACGCCCTGGACGAAATGATGGGACGCCTCTCGTTTGCCGATGCGGTGTACCTGCTGCTCATGGGCGAGCTGCCGACTCCCGCGCTCGGACGGATGCTCAATGCGATTCTGGTCTCGTCTATCGATCATGGAGTGACGCCTCCCTCCACCATTGCCTCACGCAACGTCGCCACCACGGGCGCGCCGCTCAAGGACTGCGCCGCCGCCGGCATCATGGCGCTCGGGCCACATCACGGCGGCGACATCGAGTCGTGCATGCGCTTCCTCGATCAGGGACTCGCGCTCGTCCGCGGCGGCGCCACACTGGCGGAGGCGGCAAGTCAACTGGTCGACGTCTGCGTGAAGGACGGCGTGACGCCGGCCGGCTTTGGCCATCGGTTTCACACGCGCGACCCGCGCGCGGTGCGGTTGTTTCAGATGGCGATGGAACTCGAACTCGAGGGCGAGCACGTGCACATGATGCGGGCCATCGAACGCGAACTCTCGGCACGCGAGGAAGCGATCGGACTACACCTCCCCATCAACGTCGACGGTGCAATCGCTGCCATCAGCGCCGACCTCGGCTTTGCCTACGAACTCGGCAACGCCATCTACATGATCTCGCGCCTGCCGGGCTTGCTCGCGCATGCACACGAAGAACGCACTCGTCAGTCACCGATGCGAGAAATCAACCCCACCGACTACGAGTACGACGGCGCTGGACCGCGGGGAGTGCCACAGGGACGAAAGTGAGACATGCATCAGATCGCCAGCTGACGGGGTTTGCCCATGCCCGGGCTCTCGCGGTACACTGGCGTTTCGTTTAGTCCCCTCTCGGGGCGCTTAGCTCAGTTGGTAGAGCACCGCCTTCACACGGCGGTGGTCGCAGGTTCGAGTCCTGCAGCGCCCACCATTCACGGCACATACCTGAACAGACCGACATAGAGTCCGCGCACCAGGCTCCGAGAAAACACCCGTGGCTGCGGAAAAGCTCGCACGCCACGCCCTCAGGGCTCACCGAGCGGCGTATTCTTGGCGCGATTCAGCGATGCCGACCCTCGAGGTCCGTGCGCCTGACTGGCTGCCCTCTTGCTCTACCCGCAGTTGGAGGGATCGCTCATGAAATGACGACTCGCTCGGCTGGCTGCTGCGTCCGCATTCGTCGCGTTGGTTGCGTCCCCAGTGCGTATGCACGCGGGGCAGAATCCTCAGGCCGACCATGACCATGATCACGCCGCAGTGGCCGCCAATGCGCCAGGGACACCGGGCGGCATGCCCCCGGGGCACCACATGGAGATGGTGGCGCACATGAAGGCCAGTCAGCAGAAGCTTGACGCACTCGTCAAGAAGATGAACGACGCGAAGGGGGCGGAGAAGACCGACGCTATCGCGGCGCTGCTCACGGCGATGGTGCAGGACCACCGCGACATGCACGAGTCGATGATGTCCCACATGTCCGGAATGATGAACGGCATGAAGAAGTAGCCGTGACTGAACAAGCCGCTGGCACGTTGAGCGCGGAAGCTTTGGAATGAGTTGTCGGGCGGAAGTGAACGAAGAAGGGCGAGCAGGTCAGGACCGGGGGGACGACGTCGAGCGACGTCTGAGAGCGGCGGGATGATTCCGGCCGGCAGCTGGAAAGGTGCCGGCCGGAATGCACAGACTATGTGGTGGTGCGACGAACGTTCTCTGCGCGGGGACCCTTGGGCCCGTCCGGTCCGAGATCGAACTCGACGCCGTCACCTTCGCGCAAGTCCTCCATGCGTTCACCGACAATTGCGGTGTGATGGAAGAAGTATTCCTTACCACCATCACCCTTGATGAAGCCGAAGCCCTTTTCCGTGCGCAATGTCTTGATCGTTCCTGTCATCTTTGCCTCTGTTCTCTAGTCAAATAGTCCGGCGCACATCGCTGGGGTATCTCGACGAGATCGCTCCTGATGCACCGGGTCTTGCCGATCGACGAAGCTTTATCATGACGTACTCCACGTCGAAACGGGCATTTTTGCTGTGCCGGACAAATGTCAGGGCGAGGGCTGCCCTGAACGGGCACGCTGCGGCAGCCGTCGAGGGCAGCGAGGGCCCGCCCATTCAGGCGCGTACTTTGACCGAGTTGGCAAGGGTAACCTTCATGTTCGCAACTGGTTAAGAGCGACGTCATCGATTTCGGTAACGCCGCCTCGGGCGTGTATTGTAGAGAGAGTTCCGTGACCAGCGTCTTTCATCCGGGCCAGCGGTGGATCAGCGCCAGCGAGCCGGAACTCGGCCTCGGCGAGATAAAGATCGTCAGCACGCGCACGGTGACGGTGCATTTTGCCGCCGCCACCGAGACCCGCGAATACGTGAAGGACAACGCCCCGTTGCGCCGCGCCGCCTTTCGCGTCGGCGATACGGTGCGCTCCGCCGATGGCCGGACGCTGGTCGTTGACCACGTGTCGGACAGTGACGGACTACTGTCATACGCCAGCGGCGGTGTCAGCGTCAGTGAACGGAGCCTGAGCCCGACACTCGGTTTCAGCAATCCGCCGCAACGACTCTTTGCCGGCGTCTTCGATCCGCCCGCCCTGTTCGATCTCCGGTACGCCGCCCTCCAGCACCAACATCGCCGACGCCACTCGCGCGTCCGCGGGTTCCTCGGAGGCCGAATCGACCTATTGCCCCATCAGATCAGCATCGCCTCAGAGGTGACCGGGCGTCTGCTGCCACGCGTGCTGCTGGCAGACGAAGTCGGCCTGGGTAAGACGATTGAGGCCTGCCTGATAGTGCATCGGCTGATTCTCACCGGACGAGCGCAGCGCATCCTCGTGCTCGTTCAGGAATCCCTGGTGCATCAGTGGTTCCTCGAACTCCTCCGGCGCTTCAGTCTGTGGTTTCACATCTTCGATGAAGGACGGTGCTCGGCCATCGAGGAAGGCTCCCCAGGCACCAACCCGTTTCTCGAACAGCAACTCGTCGTCAGTGACCTCTCGCTGCTGACGCGCAACCCGGCGCGACTGCCCCAGGCGCTCGAGGCCGGCTGGGACCTGATCGTGGTCGATGAGGCGCATCACCTGCGGTGGACGCCAGACGCTGAGAGTCCCGAGTACGCCGCTGTGCACGCACTTGGCCAACGCACCGGCGGGCTACTCCTGCTGACGGCCACGCCAGAGCAACTGGGCATGGCCGGTCACTTCGCCAGGCTTCGACTGCTCGACCCGCATCGCTTCCGCGATCTCGACGCCTTCGTCGCAGAGTCAGCGCAGTACCTCGCGGTCGCGGAACGCGCCAAGACCTTGCTCGACGCCATCACGCTTCACCCGGACCGCACGACGCGAGACGCGCTTGATCGGCTGCTCGACCAGCATGGCACCAGCCGCGTGATCTTCAGGAACACGCGCGCCACGGTCTCTGGCTTCCCGCGTCGTCTTCCTCACCTGCACCGCCTCACGCTCGACGTGACGGACACAACGCGCCGAAAGGCCCTCGCCCGAGAGTGGGCGGCTGACCGCAATACCGACTCGGCGGCGAGCGTCCGGCACCACTTCTCCGACGATCCGAGAATCGTGTGGCTGTTGTCGTTGCTGCGCGGCATGCCGAATGACAAAGTGCTGCTCATCTGCCGCACCGCACACAAGGCGCTCGCGGTCGAGGCGGCCGTCAAGCAACACGCGCACCTGCGGATGGGGGCGTTCCACGAAGGGCTGTCCCTTGTTCAGCGCGATCGCGCGGCCGCCTGGTTCTCCGAGCCCGATGGCGCGAGGCTGCTGATCTGCTCTGAGATTGGCAGCGAAGGGCGCAACTTCCAGTTCGCGCACCACCTCGTCCTCTTCGACCTGCCGCATGATCCGGCGGTGCTCGAACAACGCATCGGCCGCCTCGATCGCATCGGGCAGCAGCAAGACGTCCACGTCCATGTCCCGTTCATCGTTGGCAGCCATCTCGAGATTCTTGCGCGGTGGTACGACGAGGGCCTGAATGCATTTGCCGAGAACCTGCAGGGCAGCCGCGAGCTGCACGAGCAATTCGAGACGAGGCTGCTCGCGCTGGCCGACAAGCCGGCCGAGGCACCGGCCATCGCGGAGTCTCAGGTGGCGGTGTTTCTGAATGACGTCCGAGCCGCCCGCCTGGAGGTCTCCGATCGGCTTGAACGCGGCCGCGACCGCCTGCTCGAGTGGCAGTCATTCAAAGCCTCGACCGCCGTCGAGGTCATCGACGAGATCCGCCAACACGACGAGGACCGCTCCCTCGACGCGTTCATGCTCGCCGTCTTCGACCTGTACATGATCGAGGTCGAAGAAGTGGCGCCGCGCACCTATCGCCTGGGATCGGCAGGCGTGCTCGTGGACGATTTTCCAGGGCTGACCTCCGATCGGCTGACCGTCACATGTGACCGCCAACGCGCACTCACGAGGGAAGACATGCAGTTTCTGACGTGGGATCATCCGCTCACGTCAGGGGCCCTCGACCTCATGCTCGGTTCGGACCACGGGAACTGCGCTTTCGCGCGCTGGATCGACCCGGTGCAGGAGCTGTACCTCGAGGCCGTCTACATGTTGGAAGTGGTCGCACCGGCGCAACTGCATGCCGACCGATTTCTGCCACCGACCCCTCTGCGAGTAGTCGTGGATCGCCGCCTCCAGAATTCCTCCGATCAGATCACTCGAGACGTCAGCCGCGACTGGCTGAAGAAGAGTGATGGAGGGCGAGAGCTGATCGGCAACGAGGCCATTCGCGAACGACTGCTCCCGCGCATGATGGAGCGCGTCGCCGCGCTGGCTCACAAACAGCAGGCTCAGGTCGTGAGCCACGCACTGACCGAGATGCGCACGGCGCTCGAGAGCGAAACAGCGCGGCTACGCGATCTTCAGAAGGTCAATCGTGCCGTACGAGACGATGAGATCGATGGGCTGCTCGAGCAGCAACGCCTTCTCGATGCGCACCTCTCAGCCGCGCGCCTCAGGCTCGATGCCGTCCGCGTGATCCACCGCGGGCCTATCGCCCGTACAACGACGTGAACGACGCCTTCGCAATCGCCGCGCCGTTGATGGTGAAACCGGCGATGGCCTGCGAGGCGTTTGGTGGCAGCGTCAGCTTCTCGGTATTCAGCGCGTAGATCGTGAAGACGTAGCGATGCGGCTTGTCGCCCGCCGGGGGACACGGTCCACCGTAGCCCGCCTGGCCAAACGAGGTCGTGGCCTGCAGCGTCCCCATCGGTAATGCCTTCCCATCCGCCGTGCCAGCCGACCTCGCGAGCCCCTTCGCCGATGCCGGGATGTTGTACACGATCCAGTGGGTGAAGCCGCCAACACCGGTTGGCGCGTCAGGGTCATGGACGATCAACGCGAAACTCTTCGCCGCGGCCGGAGCGCCCGTCCATGCCAGGGCCGGTGACACATTGGCGCCGCTGCAACCGAAGCCGTTGAAGGTCTGCTCCACTTTGAACGACGCGCCTTCCGCGACATCGGGACTGGAGAGCTTGAACGGCCCCTGCGCAAATACACTGGACGCCATCAACACGAACGCGGCACACACGGCGGAAATCTGAGTCACGTGGGACCTCCGAAACAGGTCCGGCGACGGCCGGACACCACGAAGACAGTCCGGCCACAGCCGGGCACTACAGAGACACGGGAGCGGTTTGATTCATCGCCAGACGCTGTGCGGCGATGACGTCAATCTTGGCGCGCAGTTCTGGATGCTTGCCGACAAATCCCTGAAAGCCCGCACGGTCCAGTGTCAGCAACTGGCAGTAGTCGATCGCCGTCACATCCGCGTTTCTGGGCGCATCGCTCAGTAGCCCCATCTCTCCGAACAGGTCGCCAGGCCCGAGCTTGATCTTCTTCCCAGTGACGGACACGTCGACCGCGCCAGACGAAATGAAGAATACTTCATTGGCCGCATCCCCCTTGCGGATCAGCCGTTCGCCCGGCACCGCCGAGCGCGGCTTGAACAGCGTCAGCAATTCCGCGCGCATCACAAGGTCCAGATCCGCGAACACGGACCACCGGCCCACGAGTTCATCAGGCGGCAGCGCGATGCTGCCGGGCTTCTTGTTCCCGTCAAGCGTCACCTGCAGACGCGCCAGCCTGAGGTCTTGCGCCGGCGCGAGACGCGCCATCAGTCCCCGTCTGCCGTGAAGCAGATTGCGAAGCGGAGTGACGACGGCAAAGACGAGCGGATTGATGGCCAGAGAGATCAGCGCGCCCGCCAGGATCAGGTCGCGCCCCTCGGCGGCGAAGATGCCAAGCGAAATACCCAGGCCGGCCAGGATGAACGAGAACTCACCAATCTGCGCGAGTGACGCCGAGACGATGAGCGCCGTCGTCACGGGATAGCCCATGATCTGCACAATCAGAAAGGCGGCAATCGACTTGCCCACCAGGATGATCATCATCACCGACAGCACCTCGAGCGGCTGGCGCGTCAGGATGTGCGGATCGAACAGCATGCCGACCGAGACAAAGAAGATCACCGCAAAGGCGTGCTGCAACGGCAGCGACTCCTCCGCTGCGCGATGGCTCAATTCGGTGTTGCTCAAGACCACGCCAGCGCAAAAAGCACCGAGCGCAAACGAGATTCCAAACAACGTCGCAGCGCCGTAGGCAATACCAAGCGACACCGCCAGCACCGACAGCGTGAACAACTCGTGGGACCCACTGCGCGCGGCCTGCTGAAGAATCCACGGCACGACCCGCGGCCCCGCCACGCCGACAATGGCGAGGAACACGGCGATCTTGAGGAGGGTGAACGCAATCATCAGCGCCAGGGCGCCAGCGCCTTGCACCTCCGCACCGGCGTGGCCCCCCGGGCCGCCGCCCGCCAGCCCGGCCAGGGCCGGCAGCAACACCAACGTCAACACCATCGCCAGGTCTTCCACCACCAGCCACGCGATGGCGATGCGTCCATTCGCGCTCTCGAGTGCGCTGCGTTCTTCGAGCGCTCGAAGGACCACGACCGTACTGGCGACTGACAGTGCGAGACCAAGTACCAGGCCCGACGCCATCGACCATCCCCAGCTCATCGCGACGAACGTGCCGATGGCGGTGGCCACCGCGATCTGCCCGACGGCGCCGGGAATGGCGATCCATTTCACGGCCATCAGGTCGGCCGTCGAAAAATGCAAGCCGACGCCAAACATCAGCAGAATGACGCCGATCTCGGCCAGTTGGCTGGCGATTTCGCTGTCGGCATGGACGCCTGGCGCAAACGGACCAATGGCGATCCCAGCCAGCAGATAGCCAACCAGCACTGGCAGCTTCAGCTTGCTCGCGATGTACCCGAACACGAAGGCGATGACAAACGCAGTCGCCAGCGTGAACAGCAGGGTCTCTTGGGGCTCCATGCAGGTGACAGGTGCTGGGTGTTCGGCGCTGAGCCAGGCTTCTCTATTGGCCCAGGATGCGCGCGAACATCAGTGGGACAACGATTGAGGCGTCTGACTCGATGACGTACTTGGGCGTGTCAATTCCGAGCTTGCCCCAGGTGATCTTCTCATTCGGCACAGCGCCCGAGTACGAGCCATAGCTGGTCGTCGAATCGCTGATCTGGCAGAAGTACCCCCAGAGCCGGACGTCCGTTTGGCGAAGATCCTGATGCAGCATCGGCACCACGCAGATCGGAAAGTCGCCAGCAATGCCGCCGCCGATCTGGAAGAATCCAATCGAATGGGCGGTGCTGGTCTTGCGGTAATAGTTCGCCAGCTCCACCATGTACTCAATGCCGGTCTTCACCGTGTGAATCGATGAAATATCGCCATCGATGCAGTGCGCGGCGAAGATGTTGCCGAGCGTCGAGTCTTCCCAACCCGGGACAAACATCGGCAGGTTGGCTTCGGCCGCCGCGACCATCCAGCTGTCTTTTGAATCAATCTGATAGAACTGCTCAAGGGCGCCGCTGCGAATGATGCGATAGAAGAACTCGTGCGGAAAGGCGCGATCACCGCTCTTGTCGGCACGCAGCCATTCGTCGAGGACGATGCCCTCGATGCGCCGCATCGCTTCCTCCTCAGGGATACAGGTGTCCGTCACACGATTCATGTGCCGGTTGCGGAGCGCCTCCTCGTCTGCCGGCGTGAGGTCACGGTACCCCGGCACGCGTTCGTAGAAATCGTGCGCCACGAGATTGAAGACGTCTTCCTCGAGGTTGGCGCCTGTGCAGCAGATGGCGTGCACCTTCTTCTGCCGGATCATCTCGGCCAGAGACATGCCGATCTCGGCGGTGCTCATCGCGCCGGCCATCGCCAGAAACATCTGGCCACCGGTGTTCAGATGATGCGTGTAACCGTCGGCCGCATCCTTCAGCGCCGCGGCGTTGAAATGCCGAAAATGTCGATCGATGAAAGCGGAAATCGGGGCGTTGCCAGCAGCCATGAGGCCACCCTGTTCAGCGACACAAGCCAGAGCCGGGGTGGCGCTGGGTCACGGCAGCACGCCCGTAGCGTCCTACGGTCCTTCGCCTTCGCTCAGGGCCGCCATCGGTACGCCGAGTGGCTATGTTGACCGTGATCTTAGCTCAACGCCAGCCAATCCTCGACACGTTCCGCATGGCGGCCGAACCATTCGCCAAGGGCGACATAGTCGTCTGCCTTTGATCGCGGCGGCGTCACCGCGACACCAAAGACCTCCGAGCAGACCGCTGCCGACTCGAACAGTCCGTGGAGATAGGTGCCAATGACTCGTTCCCGCACCACGCCTTCGGGCCGGCCGCCGTCCAGTGTGGCAAACGGCCGCAGCGACGCTGGCGTGTCGGTCACGCCGAGATGGATCTCATAGGCCTCGAACTCGGCGCCGCCCCGCGTGTGACCACGCCGGCGCGTCGTCACCTTCTCCGCCGCAAGGACGGTATGCACTGGCAATAGCCCCAGCCCGGCGCTCCTGCCGGCCACGGACTCCATCGCGAGGGGATCGCTGACCGACGTACCGAGCATCTGGTAGCCGCCACAGACGCCGATGACCGTCGCGCCTTTCGCGTGCTGATCGATGACCCATCGATCAAGCCCCCGCCCACGCAGCCATTCCAGATCGCCGAGGGTATCTTTTGTCCCCGGCAGTATCACGAAATCGAAGCGGCGGTCTGTCGACGTCTCGATCCATTCAGCCCAATCAAGGAGGCGGAAATCGGTCGCATTGGACATGCGGGGCAGACGCACGATGCCGATACGGGCGCCCAGTGGCGCCGGCTGGCGCGGACCATTGACCACAGCGAGGCTGTCTTCGGCATCGAGGTGTATGTCCTCGTCAGCCGGAAAGACACCGAGGCACGGCGTCCCCGTCTTCTCTTCAATGATCTGCCGCCCCTGGTCGAAGAGACTGCGATCGCCACGAAACTTGTTGACGAGGAATCCGCGGAACAACCTACGCTCCTCTGCCGTCAGGAGCGCGACGGTGCCAACGACTGCCGCGATGGCCCCACCCCGCTCGATGTCCGACACCAGGACCCAGGGCGCCTGCAGCGCGGTGACGAGCCCCAGGTTCACGACATCGAACGGCCGGAGGTTCAGTTCGCTGACACTGCCTGCACCCTCAATGATGATCCGGTCAAAGCGCCTGGCCAGGTCCTGATAGGCCGCCAGCACTTCCCGCATCAGCATCTCGTGCTCGGCGTAGTACTCCCGCGCCGTCAGCGTCTTCCACACGCGGCCGTGGAGAATCACCTGGCTCGTGCCATTGCCGTGTGGCTTCAGCAGGATTGGATTCATCGCCGCTTCCGGCTCGAGACCACACGCCTCCGCTTGCGCGACTTGGGAGCGGCCGATTTCACCGCCGCCCACGCACGGGTACGAGTGGTTTGACATGTTCTGCGCCTTGAATGGCGCGACGCGCACACCACGCGCCCTCAGCCACGCGCAGATCGCCGTCGTCATCCAGCTCTTGCCGGAGTTGGACGAGGTGCCGCCGATGAACAGCGGGCGCGCGCTCATGTGAGCTGCGCGCCCGTCACTGTCCGCTCGTTCATCAGTCACCGCCAAAGGTGAATGTGACGCCGGTGCGCGCCACGGCCGGCGGCGCCGGATAGCCCGCCGTGGCGGCGTACGTCGTGTTGAACGCGTTCTCCACCGAGAGATACCACCTCAATCGGTCGTGCAACCGGAACGAGGCACGCACGTCCGCCCGGCTGTAGGCAGCGTCGAGGTCCTTGTTCGGGAGCAGCATCGACGGCCCGAAGAACGCATCGCTCAGGAACGTGCTGTCGTCCGCGGCGCCGAAGAAGTACTGCGCCCACGAGATCTGCAGCCGCCCCTGCGTGTAACCGAGCACCAGACTGCCGGAGTTGGTGGGACGACGGAACGGGCGCGCCCCCACCAAGGGCGAGTACTGGCCGATGGAGACCCCGGGAAACTTCGGATTGCTGCTTGGAAACAACGCCGCGCTGTTCAACGACCTGGTCACAGTGGCGTCGAGGTACGTGTATGAGGCGGCGACGGTCAGCCGACCGGCGGCGGCGTCTCCAGACAACTCAACGCCCCTGGACGTGTTCGACTGGGCGTTGGCGTAGGCGCCGAAAGACAATGCGCTCGCGACCGCAGACGGCACACCGAGTTGTGGCAACACACCCTTGCTGATGTACTCGATGAGGTCCGTGAACACGTTGTCAAAGTACGACACCCGGACGCGTGCCCTGCCGCGCGCCAACCCCTGCTCCAGGCCCACATCCATCGTCCGGCTCCGCTCGGGCCCGATCGCCTCGATGCCATTGGCTGCAGCGGTCTCGACCGGGAGCAGCGCGAACACCGACGACAACTGCTGGCTGAGGTCCGGCGCCTTGACGCCCTCGCCAGCGTTGAACATCACTTTGGTATCGCCCAGCATCGACCTCGATGAAGGCGGACGCAGATAGCCGGCCACGGACACACGCGGGGTCACCGCGTAGCCGAACGCCTCGTTGTGCTCAAAACCGAGGCCGCCGTTGATAAAGATGCGCGGGCCTAGTGCGCCGCGCGCCTCGATGAAGCCGCCGGCGTTATTGCGCGTCGCTTGCGACAAGGGCGATGCACTCGTCATACCGTGCTCGCGTTCAAGCCGGACACCAGCGGAGACGCTCACGGTCGACGCCACTTGATAGCTGGCACGCCCGAACAAAGATTGACGTTCGGCGGCCGACGAGAAGATCTGGGGATAGCTTCCACCGTAGTCCAGAATCCCCTGGCCAGTCACCGAGGCACCGTTTGCCCCTGTGATGGTGACCGGGTTGCCAAGGTAGTTGGCAAACGACGACGAATCAGATGGCGTGCCGGTCGGAGATGGATTCGTCAACATGAGGTCCTGTGTCATCGAGCCGGCGCGGATGGTGGTCTGCAGCCGATCGTTCCACTGCGATTGCACCGCCAGCGTCGCATACGACGCAGATGACGCCGATGTTGAGTCGTCCGCGATCCCGAAGTGATTGAAGGCGTTCGGACTGCCCGCCTCGCTGTCGATGGCGCGCACGGTGCCACTGACGTCACTCCGGCCGAGCCGCACGCCGAACCGTGTGGCCACCGTATCGTTGCGATAGGCGCTGTTTGGCACGTCGTTATCGGTCTGCATGCGACCGTACGACCCGAAGTAGTTGAACTGCGACGCGGTCCCCCCAAGCGCAAGGTCGGTGTGTCTGGTGTTCAGATTGCCGACATCTGCCGCCACAGTCGCCTCAGGACGACGCGTCCGGCCGCGACGCGTCGTGATATCGACCACGCCTGTCAACGCATCAGTGCCGTAGACCACGCTGTTGGCATTGCGCAGCACTTCCACCCGCTCGATCCCGATCGTCGACAGACCGGCATAGTCGAACGCACCACCGATATCGTTGGCGGACACACCGTCAATCAGCAATTTGTTGAAGTTCGATGCGCCGCCTCGCACGAAGACGGCCGTGGGGCCACCCCGCTGCCCCGTCTGCACTACCGCTAGACCAGGGACCGTCCGTAGCGGGTCGAGCAACTCGGTGTGCCCCAGCCGCTCGAAGAGTTCCTGATCGAGCACCGTCACAGAGGCACCGAGCTGCGCCGCCGACACATGCTCCGCAACCGCCGTCACCACGACGTCCTGCCGCAGGACACCAATGGGCAGTATCAGATCAGCCAGGCCGTGGGCACCATCTCCGAGCCACACCGGGTCACTCACCCGCCGCTCAAAACCACCCGCCGTGGCCGCCACCACGTAGCGGCCCTCGGCCAGTCCCTCGATCAGAAACTTGCCGTCGGCGCCGGTCGTGGTTTCCCTGACCGCCGCCCCGTCACGAAGGGCCTCGACACGTGCCCCCACAACGACGGCGCCAAGCGGATCGACGACCGTGCCACGGAGCGAGGCCGTGTCGGCCGCGTGTGCGGTCGAGAGGAGAAACAACGAAACGCTGAGAACGTGAATGGCCTGCCGAACATATTCCAAGAAACGTACGCGCATAGGCATCTCCTTATGCGCGGAGGACCAGTACGGGGAGATGAGCGTGCGAATGAATTCGCCTGCTTTCTGTTCGCCGCAGAAAGTCGACCGCAGAAATGTCTGGGTAGGTCTCCTGGCTCCGCAGTGGCGAGCGTCGTTCTGCTCCCCACGCCGCTTCACCTTCCCGGGCCTCACGGCCAAGTGGTGACATCGAAGCGACGTATCTGCGTTACAGTGGCGGGACCGCGCCGGTTTCGCACCGGACTTCCCTGTTACGCCCCGAAGGGCACCCAAACTCGAAGGACGGTTATAACACAACCGGCAGAGGGGCACCGGTGCTGGCCGTGTCAGGGCGCAGGGGTGGTGCCCGTGAGGAGACGATGAACGAACCAACACGGTGCGTGCTGTGCGACCAATGGAACGCTTGCGGCGTGGCGGCCGGAAAGACCAGCTGCTGGTGTTTCAGCACGCCGGTACCCCAGGGCCTGCTCGACCGCGTCCCGGCCGATCAACGAAACGCCACCTGCATCTGTCAGGCGTGCGTCAGCTCATACCTGCGTGAGCAGGACCACCACGACCGCAACGGCGGCAAGCCCGACGACCGTGACGAGGCGAAGCGCCCGCACGAGGTCTGACCGCGAGTCGAGTGGCGGGTCGCTCGACTCGCCGATCCAGCGGTCCGTCACCATCTGGCCCTGCAACCAGATCGGACCAACGATCCTTCGCTGAATCGCCCCGGCGGTTGCCGCTTCGCTCCAACCCGAATTGGGACCAAGCAGAACTCGATGCTGGCGCCAGCCAATGCGCCACGCCTTGATCGCGGAGCATCCCGGCACCACCACGCTGCACACTCCGATCAGCAGCCATGTCAACCTCGCCGGCACATAGTTCATCGCATCGTCGAGCCGGGCACCGAACCAGCCAAAGCGCAGGTATGTCGGCGTCTTGTAACCGACCATCGAGTCCATCGTGCTCGCCACCTTGAAGAGCACAAGCGCCGGCACACCTCCGATGGCATACCAGAACAGCGGACTGATGAAGCCATCGGTCAGGTTCTCGCCGAGGCTTTCCACCGCCGCGCGGCGACACGCCGCCGCATTCATCGGGGCCGTGTCGCGACCGACCAGACGCGCAATCGCCACGCGGGCCGCAGCCACATCACCACCGGCGAGCGGTCGCTCGACGGCCCACACGTGCTGCAGTAGATCGCCAAGCGCTAGCAGGCTGTAGAGGATAAAGAGGTGGAGCGCCGAACCAAGCCATGGTGACAGCAGATGCCCCGCAACCACGAGGGCCGAGAGCAGACCGGTCCACAGCGTGGCGAGCGAGAGGCCGAGCAGGATGCCACCGCCGTACCCATCGGCGCCAGCGCGGCGCAGCGTCCGCTCCATGGCTGACAAGCTGCGCCCGACCAACCTGACCGGATGCCAGCGGTACTCCGGATCACCGAGCGCAAGGTCGAGCGCAACGGCCGCGACGAGAATCCAGGGGTCGCCGCGCAGCCACTGAGTCAGCTCGAGCGCCATTTCTCACTCCAGCCCAGTGCGAGCGCGCGTAGGACCAGCGCCCTGACGCTGCTGACATCGCCATCGTGCAGGCGCGCCCGAAATTCCGGCCAACGACCTGGGCTTGCCGCTAGGCCCACGGCCAGCGTCGCCGCCTGGGACACGAGCGCGTCGTTGACGACACTGGCAGGCAGCGTGCCATGGCGCCCACGGTCCGCCACAGCCGCCAGCGCAAACGCCGCGGCTGCAACCGTCGGTTCGAAGAACGCCGACTTGCTGTTGCGGCGCAGGAGTTCCAGGTCGACCACCGGCAACAGGGGCGCGAGGTCATCGAGAATCGTTGCCTCCTTGACGCCCAGCCGTCCAAGCGCGTGGAAGAGTCCGCGCGTCATGCTGGCTTCAAGGCCGTTCTGCCAACGAAGCGCCTCGATCGTCGCGTCACGCACCGCAGCACCGACGATCTCACCGAACTTCATGTGCGGACTCGCCGAGGTGAGTGCCTTTCTGCCGTCGACCGGGCTCGCGATGCAGAACTGGTCCGTGCCAGTGCCGGTGGCCAGGTCGCTCGATGCGCAACTCGGCACGGCCAGCCGCTGCAGCGCCGCGCCCTTTCCTTCTGTCATCGTCATCGCCACGCGTGCCAGAGCTGAAGGCGCCACTGGAGCGCTGATCAGCAGCATCGTGTTGATCGTGCCGCTCACGGGTGGGACCTTCACCGTGCCATCAGGAGTTTCGCGCCAGGCGGCGGGATCGCCACCGCAGACAGCGTTGGTCTGCACGCCCGCGGTGACCACCGCCGTCACCTCAACCTCGAGGTCGCTCGCGCTGACCATCGCGGCGTAGTTCACGTTGGCGGCCGTGCCCATCACCACGCTCCGCCCCGCCTCGATGCCGATCTCCCGGCACACCACGTCGTGA
>JBEBGG010000242.1:0-4438 GCA_040081555.1 Vicinamibacterales bacterium | reverse complement strand
TGCGTCGTCACCTGTGCCGCGGGGGCCTGCTCACGCGTGGGAAGTGCGGACGCACCCGCCCCGGCCGCGGGCCAGGCGGCGAGCGCGCCACGGCCGGGCGGCGCGGGCGGCGGTGGGGGTGCCGTGCCGGTCACCGTCACCACTGTGACCAGCCAGGCTGTGCCGGTCGAGATTCAGGCCATCGGGGCCGTGGAGCCGCTGGCGACCGTCGCGGTGCGCGCGCAGATCACCGGCGAGCTGACGTCCGTCAACTTCCGCGAAGGTGAGGACGTCGCGAAGGGACAAGAACTCTTCACGCTGGACCGCCGGCCGCTCGAAGCGGTGCTTGCGCAGGCGGAGGCCAATCTCGCCCGCGACGTCGCCCAGGCGGCGAACGCCAGGGCGCAGGCCGTGCGCTATCAGGACCTGGCCCAGCGGGGCATCGCCACGAAGGAGCAGGTCGACACGACGCGCACGGCTGCGACCGCGCTCGAGGCCGTCGTCGAGGCGGACAAGGCGTCGATCGAGAACGCGAAGGTCCAGCTCCAGTACGCGACCATCACCGCGCCGTTGTCCGGCCGGACGGGTGCGCTGATGGTGCACCCCGGCAGCCTCGTCCGTGCCAACGACACGGCGCCGCTGGTCGTGATCAACCAGGTCTCGCCCATCAGCGTCAGCTTCTCGGTGCCGGAGCGTCAGCTCCCGGAGCTGAAGCAGTACATGGCCAGGGGTCCGGTCAGCGTGCACGCCGAGGTCCCGGGCGATGGATCGAAGGCCACGGGCCGCGTGGCCTTCGTCGACAACCTCATTGACCGTACAACCGGCACGATCAGGGTGAAGGGCACCTTCGACAACCGCGGCCGCCAGCTCTGGCCCGGCCAGTTCGTGAACGTGACCGTGACGCTGACGACCGTCCAGAACGCGGTGACGGTCCCGTCCCTCGCGGTGCAGACGGGTCCGCAGGGTACGTTCATCTACGTGGTGAAAGCCGACCAGTCGGCCGAAGTCCGGCTGGTGACGGTCGAGCGCACGCGCGGTGACACCTCGATCATCGCGAAGGGCGTCCAGCCTGGCGAGACCGTGGTCACCGACGGCCAGCTCCGCCTGACGCCTGGCAGCCGGGTGAGCATCAAGACGGAATCGGCGGGAGGCCGGTCGTGAACCCCTCCGAGATCTTCATCAAACGTCCGGTCGCGACCACGCTGCTGATGCTGGGGATCGCGGTCTTCGGCACGCTTGCGTACTTCGTGTTGCCGGTCAGCGATCTCCCGCCCGTGGACTTTCCGACCATTCAAGTGCAGGCGCGGCTGCCGGGCGCGAGCCCGGACAACATGGCGACATCCGTGGCGCTGCCCCTCGAGAAGCAGTTGTCGACCATCGCCGGCCTGGACTCGATGACGTCCACCAGCGCAATGGGCACCTCGAACATCACGCTGCAGTTCGCGCTCGATCGGAACATCGACGCCGCCGCGCAGGACGTGCAGTCGATGATCTCGAGAGCCATCGGCAGCCTGCCGCCGCAGATGCCTGCCCCGCCATCCTTCCAGAAGGTCAATCCGGGGGATCAGGCGGTGATCCAGCTCGTGCTCCGCAGCAAGACGTTCCCACTGTCCACGGTCACGGAACACGCAGAGTCTACGCTCGCCCAGCGGCTGTCGATGGTCA
The DNA here is from genome assembly GCA_040081555.1 of Vicinamibacterales bacterium. Lineage (GTDB taxonomy): Bacteria > Acidobacteriota > Vicinamibacteria > Vicinamibacterales > CAVVIG01 > CADEEX01. The sequence goes on along the minus strand of JBEBGG010000242.1, from coordinate 2,794 downwards.
GCGGCGTGGCGCAGGTGCAGGTGCTCGGCGGACCGCGTTATGCGGTTCGCGTGGACACCGACCCCCGTCAGCTTGCCGCCAACGCGATCGGCATTGATGAGATCGCAGACTCGATCAGCGCCAACAACGCCAACCTTCCCACCGGCACGATGTACGGCCCGAACCGGACGTTCACCGTCCTCGCGAACGGCCGTCTGCTGAACGCGGCTGCGTACCAGGACATGATCGTGGCGTACCGGAACGGCAACCCGGTCAAGCTGCGGGAAGTCGCGCGCGTCTACGACGGCGTCGACAACGACCGCGCCTCCGGGTGGTATGTAGACGTTGCCAGTGGCGCTACGGAGCTGGAGCGATCGGTCTCCCTCTCGATCTACAAGCAGCCGGGCACGAACGTCGTCGAGGTGTGCGACGCGGTCAAGGCGCTGATCCCCAACCTGCGCGAACAGATCCCGCCTGGCATCTCTCTCGACCTGCGCAGCGACCGGTCACTGAACATCCGCGAGTCAGTGGCGGACGTGAAGTTCACGCTGGTGCTGACGATCGCGCTGGTTGTGCTGGTCATCTTCCTCTTCCTGCGTAATTTCTCGGCAACAGTCATCCCCAGCCTCGCGCTGCCTGTCTCCATCCTGGCGACGTTCGCCGTGATGTACCTGCTGAACTTCAGCCTCGACAATCTCTCGCTGATGGCGCTGACGCTGGCCGTGGGCTTTGTCGTTGACGACGCGATCGTCATGCTGGAGAACATCGTCCGCCACATGGAGATGGGCAAGACGCCGATGCAGGCGGCATTCGACGGGTCGAAAGAGGTCGCTTTTACGATCGTCTCGATGACGATCTCGCTGGCGGCGGTCTTCATCCCGGTGCTCTTCATGGGCGGCGTCGTCGGCCGGCTCCTGAATGAGTTTGCCGTCACCATCAGCGTCGCGATTCTGGTGTCCGGCTTTGTCTCCATCAGCCTGACGCCCATGCTCTGCAGCCGGTTCCTGAAGCCGCCGCATGAGCAGAAGCACGGCTGGCTCTACAACGCCTTCGAGAAGATGTTCGACGCCTGGCTGTGGGGGTACGACCGCACGCTGCGGGTCAGCATGCGGTACAAGGCCGCGACGCTGCTCTTCTCCTTTGTGCTCTTCGGCGCGACGTACTACCTCTACAAGATGACCCCGGTCGGCTTTCTCCCGAGCGAGGATCAGGGCCGATTCGCGGTGACCAGTGAGGCCATTCAGGGCATCGGCTACGACGAGATGCTGCGCCATCAGAGGATGGTGGCTGACGTCCTCATGAAGGATCCGAACGTCTCCACGCTCGTCGTCGTCGTCGGTCAGGGCGGCCCCAACTCCTCAATGAACAACGCCCGCGTCATCGTGGACCTCAAGCCTCGCCACGAGCGGTCGATGTCGGTGGACCAGATTATCGCCTCTCTCCGCCCGAAGATGGCCGCGATCCCCGGCATGCGTGTGTTCATGGTGAACCAGCCGCCCATCTCACTCGGGGAACGATTCGGACGCACGGCGTACACGCTGACCCTTCAGGACTCCGACTCGGAAGAGCTCTACAAGTGGGCCCCCGTGTTCGAACAGAAGATGCGGTCGATGCCGAACTTCGAGGACATCACGTCGGACCTGGCGCTCCGCAACCCGCAGGTGAAGGTCGACATGAACCGGGATCTCATCTCGACGCTCGGGTTGACCGCAACACAGGTCGAGACGGCGCTGTTCAACGCCTACGGGTCGCGCCAGGTCTCGCAGATTTTCGCTCCCAACAATCAGTACCAGGTGGTGCTGCAGGTTGCGCGGGAGTTTCAGACCGATCCGGCAGCGCTCTCCCTGCTCTACGTCCGTTCAAGAAACGGCAACCTGGTCCCGCTCAACTCGGTGGCGCGCGTGCGGACGGACTTCGGCCCGCAGGCCATCGGCCACTCCGGCCAACTCCCCTCGATCACCATCGGTTTCAATCTGAAGCCCGGCTACGCGCTGGGCGACGCAGTTCCCCTGCTGAAGACGACGGCCACCGACACGCTTCCCGCGAGCATCAGCCTGGCCTTCCAGGGCGCGGCACAGGCATTTGAGTCCTCCCTGGCTGGCATCGGGCTCGTGCTCATCATGGCCATCGTCGTGATCTATATCGTGCTCGGCGTGCTCTACGAGAGCTTCACGCACCCGCTGACGATCCTCTCCGGTCTGCCGGCGGCCGCGTTCGGCGCGCTGCTGACACTCCTGGTTTTCAAGACGGAGATGAGTCTGTATGCCATGGTCGGCATCATCATGCTCATCGGTCTGGTGAAGAAGAACGGCATCATGATGGTGGACTTCGCCGTGGAGGCACAGCGGCACGGCAAGTCGCCGACGGAGGCGATCCACGAGGCCTGCGTCGTCCGCTTCCGGCCCATCATGATGACGACGATGGCGGCACTGGTGGGCACGCTGCCGATCGCGGTGGGCTACGGCGCCGGCGGCGAAGCGCGGCAGCCGCTTGGTCTGGCCGTCGTCGGCGGGCTGCTCGTCTCGCAGTTCCTGACGCTCTACATCACGCCGGTGTACTACGTGTATATCGAGCAGGCCCGGCTGTCCGTGGCGCGCCGCAGAGATGCGCGGAAGGCCGTCGCGGCAACGGCGTAACTCAGCAGGGCGGGCGCCCGTTCTACGCGAGCATCTCCTTCACGCCCACCCACTTTCCCTCGCGGCCGCTCTTTTCGGCGGCCTCGATGGTGGCGTGCGACTGCAGCGCCTGGGCGAAGCCCGGGCGGGACGCGCGGCCGTCGCGGATCGCGCCGAGCATATCGGCGAACGCGAGCGCC